>CAZIRH010000128.1:0-11164 GCA_964541065.1 uncultured Solibacteraceae bacterium | reverse complement strand
GCTGAAATCATGGGCCGTGTTTCGGTCCCCCTGGTGACCCCGTTTCACGGCAACGAGGACGTGAATTACGAGGCCCTGGCCCAACTGGTGGATTTTGTGATCACCAGGAACTTTTGCGATTCCATCATTGTCACGGGCACGACCGGGGAGTTCTACACGCTCACCGATGACGAGAGGCTGGAGATCTGGAAGGTGGTGAAGGCGGCCAACCAGGGACGCGTGCCTCTGATCGCCGGTGTGGGCGCCGCTGCGACGCGCGCCGCGGTGGGCTTTGCGAAGACCGCCGAAGAGATGGGCTTCGACGTGGCCATGTGCGTGCTGCCGTTCTACGGCAAGCCCACGCAGGAAGGCATCTTGAATCACTTCAAGGCCGTGGCCGCCGCGACCAGCCTGCCCATCCTGGTTTACAACATTCCCCTTTTCACGGGCGTCAACATGGAGCCGGAGACCCTGGAGCAACTGGTGAAGACCGTCCCGAACATTCGGGGCATCAAGGAGGAGGCCGGCATTCAGCCTACCCAGGCCACCTCTTTCGCGCTTCGCACGCCGGTGGACTTCGATATCTACTGCGGCGACGACACCATGGTGCTGCAAGTGCTGCCGCAGCGCGGCGTCGGCGTGGTGAGCGGCGGCTCGCAGGCCATCGGCAACTGGATGAAGGCGATGATCGAGGCCTACTACCAGCCCGACAGCGCGAAGGCCGCGGAGATTTACTTCAAGCTGGCGCCCTTCTTCGCTTCCCTGAACCAGAACGGGCGAATCAACCCCATCCCGATTCTGCGCGGGGCGATTGCGAAGGTCAGTGGAATCACGATCGGCCCGCCGCGCCGGCCGCAGACGCCGGCGACGGCGGAGGAAATGGCTGTTACGGGAGCAATCCTGGACGGCTTGGTTAAGGCTTGACAAGACCCGAGGTTGACCCGGTACTCAGGGCAGAACTCAGGGTCGTGTGTGGGGACAGGCTTCTGGCCTGTCCCACAAGAAAATGAGGTGCGTCATGTCAGCTAGTCGCTTCAATCTCCTCCTTCCCGCTGCGGTCGTCCTGTTGGCAGCCGCAGTCTCCGCCTTCGGGCAGGGCGCCGCGCTGGGTTCCATCAGCGGCCGGGTGTCAGACCCGTCGCAAGCGCCGGTGCCCGACGCCACCATCATCATCACCAACACCAAGACCGGTGTGAACTACTCCGCCGCCACCACGGCGGAGGGCTACTACACCGTGCGATTCCTGCCGCCGGGGACTTACTCGGTGGCGGTCTCCAAGACCGGCTTTCAAAAGGCCGTACAGCCGGACGTGGTGGTCGCCACAGCCTCCAGCCCCACGGTGAACTTCGGGCTCAATCTGGGGGCGGTCGCGGAGACGGTGACCGTGACCGAGCAGGTCGGCCAGGTGGAAACCCAGACCGCCGACAAGGGCGCCATCATCGACAACATCCGCATGTCCAACACGCCCACACAGGGCCATAACATCATGGGCATCGCCTGGGCCGCGGCGGGGGTCACGGTCACCACCAACGCCAAGAGTTTCACGCCCTACGACAACTCCGGCTCGACCTCCATGTCCATCAGCGGCGGGCAGCCCAAATCGAACGAGATGCTGATTGACGGCGTGCCCAACCGCGGCGGCAACGAGGGCGGGCTCTACGGCACCATCCCCACGCAGGAATCGGTGGCCGAGATGAAGGTGCTGTCGAGCGCCTACAGCGCGGAATACGGGCGCACCACGGGGGGCGTGATCAACGTGACCACCCGCTCCGGGAGCAACGCCTATCACGGCGAGGCCTACTTTTACAACCGCAACGTCACGCTGGCGGCGAACACCTTCGAGCGCAACCTGGCGAACCAGGGGAGACTGCCGGTTCACTTCGACCAGTACGGCTTCCTGGTCAACGGACCGGCCTTCAAGAACAAGCTGTTCTTCAACTCCGGCTGGCAGCGTCTGCATTCGGGCAGCAAGAAGTCGTATATCGGCCACGTGCCGACGGACCTGGAGCGCAACGGCGACTTCTCGGACAGTTGGTACAACAGCGCCGGCCAGAAGGCGCAGGTTTTGATCTACGATCCGTGGAGCATCAAGCAGGATTCGGTGACCGGCAAGTACACCCGCCAGCCCTTTCTGGTCACCACCGGCAAGAATGCCATTCCGGCCAGCCGGATGAATCCGGTGGCGAAAGCCTTGTGGAAATACATTCCCGGGCCAAATGCGCCGGGAGACCCGATCACCAGAGCCAACAACTACGCGCCATCGGGGGGCGCCGCCAAGGCGGACTTCAGCGAGTATTCCAACCGCGTGGATTGGAACATCAACGACAGGAACCGTTTCAGCGTGCGTCACATCCGGAACAACTTCAACTCCTACGACGTGGAGTTCTACCCGGGCGCCCCCGACGTCAACACCGGTTTCCCCTTCACGCGCGCCAACCACAATCTGGTGGTGGACTACACCAGGACGATCTCTCCCACCAGCGTGCTGAACATCCGGGCCGGTTTGCAGCGCTACCTCACCGCGAACCGCAACGCCAAGCTGGGGGAGGTGACGCCCAAAGACCTGGGCTTCAGCTCAACCTTCGTGGCGCAGGCTTCGCCGTACTTCCCAGTTTTCAGCTTCGGGGGCAGCCCCCTGGGCAGCACGGAGTTTACCGGGGCCGGCCAAGGCTCCGGAAACTTCACGCCGGACCAGATCAACAATGTGGATGCCACGTGGTCCAAGATCATCGGCAGGCACACGCTGAAGATCGGCGGGCAGGGACGCCTGGAACGGACCTACAGCATCGCGGCCGGGAATAACGCGGGGGCGTTCGGCTTCAGCCGGACAGCAACGAACCTGGACCCGCAGGTGAGCGGCCCCGGGTCGGGCGACCCGGTGGCCAGTTTCCTGATGGGCGTGGGGAGCGCCTCGATCGATGTGAATGCCGCGCCTGCCCGGCAGGGCAAGAGCCTGGCGTTTTTCGTTCAGGACGATATCAGCGTAACGTCGAAGCTGAAGATCAACCTCGGTCTGCGCTGGGACTGGACCGGTCCGATGACGGATCGTTACAACGCCATGACGGGCATCTTCGACGTTACCGCCACCAGCCCTCTGGCGGACAAAGTGAAGAACGCTGTGGGGGTGGCCAGTTGCCCGGCCTGCGCCAACCTGCGGGGTGGCTTGACATTCCCCGGGGTGGGCGGACAACCGCGCAACGTGTTTAACGCCACCCGCAAGAACTTCGGACCGCGGATCGGCTTCGCTTACGCCTTGAACAACAAGACGGCCATCCGCGGCGGTTTTGGGATGTTCTACGGGCCCATCTGGTATGATCCGGGCCAGCCCGCCGGATTCAGCCAGCAGACGGTCTCGGTGCTCTACGACTCCAACCAGATTCCGATCAACCTGATCGACAATCCGTTCCCGACCGGCGTGCTGCAACCCACGGGCGCCAGCAAGGGCCTGGCCACCAACATCGGGTCGAGCGTCAGCTACGTGGATCCGAACACGCGCGAGCCGCGCTCCTACCAGGCCAGCTTCGAGATCCAGCGGGAGATCCCTTGGGGGATCCTGGTGAGCGCGGGCTACACGTTCAACAAGAACGACCGGCTGCCGGTGGATCAGGCGCTGAACGTCATTACGGAGTCGCTCTTTGTGCAGGGCGCCTCGGTCCTCAACAGGCAGGTCGACAGCCCCTTCGCGGGCTTGGTGCCGGGCTTCTCTCTCAACCAGGCGAAGATCGCGTACCAGTCCCTCCAGGTGCCGTTCCCGCAGTACTCGGGAGTGACGAAGCGCTATGTTCCGATCGGCGACTCCCGCTATGACGGCGTGCAATTCCAAATGACCAAGCGCTTCAGCCACGGCGTCAGCATGAGCGTGGCCTACACCGTTTCGAAGAAACTCGGCCACTACGGCTACCAGAACTCGTTCGACAACTTCCTGGAGAAGAGGGTGGACGACTACGACCAGCCGCAGGTGCTCGTACCCAACGGGAGTTGGGAACTGCCCTGGGGCAGGAAGCGCTGGATGGCGACCAACATGCCCGCCTGGCTGGACCACATTGCCGGCGGCTGGCAGGTCAACTGGATGGTCCGCATCCAGAGCGGCAAGCCCTTCTTGCTGGGAGCCGATACCATCCCCGTCGCCGGCGCCGATCCGAACGCCGTGCCGGGCGGGCAGCGGCTGGACCAGTGGATCAACCGGGCGGCCTTCACCCTGAACACGAACCCCTATCTACCCCGCCGGTGGTCGAACATCACCGGGCGTCTGCGGGAACCCCCGGTCCACAGCTTCGACCTGGGCATCATGAAGAACTTCCGGATCACCGAGCGCGTGACGTTCAAATTCATCAATAACTGGATCAACGCGACCAACACGCCGCAGTGGTTCGGCTCCACCAGCGGTTGTGCGACGGCGTCGAAGTCCTGCTTCGGCCAGATCGCGGGATTCCACACGCAGTCCAATTACCCCCGGCAGATACAGTTCGCCGGGCGAGTCACGTTTTGATCATGAGACAGGGGCTGCTCTGCTCGTCGATCCTCCTGATCTTGGCCGGTTGCACGGGGCAGGCGGCGCCTCCCGTGCAACCGGGCCCGCTCGGGGTGCTCGCCGCGCGGTGGCACGATTCCGGCTTCGCCGAAGGCGACGACAACTACAACGCCGTCACCGCGGCCAGCGACGGCAAGATCTACTACGTCCTCTGCGCGCACAAGATCGAGGTCGGCGCGCAGATGTACTCCTACGACCCCGCGACCGGCAGGGTGAAGCACCTGGGCGATTTGACCGAGGCTGTGGGCGAGAAGGGGCTCCAGGCCATTCCTCAAGGCAAGAGCCACGTGAGTTTCTACGAGCACCAGGGCAAGCTCTACTTCGCCACGCATCTGGGCTACTACCAAAACGTTGGCGGCAAGGAGCTGGTCGGCGTGCCGCCTCCCGGGTACAAACCTTACCCGGGCGGCCACTTCGTCTCCTACCACATCGCCACGGGCAAATTCGAGAAACTGGCCAGCGCCCCGGCCGGGGAAGGCATCATCAGCATGGCCATGGATATGACCCGAGGCAAGCTGTTCGGCATCACCTGGCCGTCGGCGATCTTCCTGAGCTACGACCTGGCGAGCAGGCAACTGAAGAACTACGGGCTGACCGCGGAGAAGGGCGAGAAGGGCGAGGGGCCGACGTTCCGGGTGGTGTGCCGGTCGATCGCGGTGGAGCAGCGAACCGGCTTTGCGTTCTTCACCACGGCGACCGGCGACGTGATCCGCTACGACCCCCGCACGGACCAGTTACAGAAACTGGAAGCAACGATGCGGCGGGACGTTTTCGGGCAGTGGGATCCGAACAAGCCCGCCCACATGGGGTACAACTGGCGGCAGATCGTGTGGTACGGTCCGGAAAACGCCTTTTACGGGAACCACGGAAACACCGGCTTTCTGTTTCGGTTCGATCCGAGGGGCCAGCAGATCGAGGTGATCGACCGGATCGTGGCCGCGACATCGCGCGCCGGCGGCTGGTACGACGCGTTCACTTACGGTTATCTCGGCCTGACCCTCGGACCCGACGGGCACACGCTCTACTTCCTGACCGGCACGCCGGCCGGCGAAGAGGTGCACTTCGTCACCTACCACATCCCGACCCGCAAGTACACCGATCACGGCGCGCTCGCGCTGGACGACGGAAGGCGCCCCACCTGGGCGCAAGCTATCGCGGTGGGCCAGGACAAGCGGGTTTACACGGTGTCGAAGATCAAAGAGGGCGACAAGCTGAAAACTGACTTGCTGAGCTTCGCCGATCCTCTCCAGACGCCGCCGGCGCCGGCGCCATCCTACAAGCTGGTCCGCTCATGGCTGAATCCGGGCGGGATGCCGCACCCGCTCCAGGAGGCGCATTCGCTTTGTTTCGACGAAGACGGCAACCTGATCCTGGTTGACAGCGTGGGCTCGAGGGTGCACCGTTTCACGCCGGAGGGTACCTGGCTGGGCGAGATCGGGTCCGGGCCGGGCCAGCAACCGGGCCAGTTCAACGCGCCCCGCGAGGCACGTGTGCATAGGACCGGCGAGATCTTTGTTTCGGACGCCAACAACCACCGCATCCAGGTTTTCAGCCACCAGGGCAAGTTGCTGCGCATGTTCGGAGAGAAGGGGAGCGGTCCGGGTCAGCTCCTGCGCGCGCACGGGTTGGTGTTTTCGCCCGACTTCACCAGGCTCTACGTGGTCGATGTGGACAACAACCGGGTGAGCGTATTCGACCCGGCCGGCAAGTTCCTGCTGGCTTTCGGCAAGAAGGGCGTCCGCACCGGCGAGTTCCGTGATGCCCACGGCTTGGGGGTCGCGCCGAACGGTGACGTGATCGTGTCGAATTACTACGGACCTGCCCAGCGCTTCACCGCGGACGGCAGGTTCCTCTACGACTTCGCGCCGGCGGGGTTCCGAGGTTGGGTCCACTTCCACAGCATGACCACAGACCGCGCAGGCAACACCTACCTGGCCGCGCGGAACCGGGACGGCCGGAACGCCATCGTGAAATACGACCACCGCGGAGCCTATGTGACGGCCTGGGCCGCCAGCACCGCGGAAGGTGAGCAGGGGGTGAAGACCGCCGCGGTGGATGCCAAGGGGCAGGTCTATGTGGCCGTGGAGGGCCGCAATCTGCACGGGGTGCAGGTCTTCAGAATGAATCCATGAACAGGAATACGGGGACAGTCGGATGCGTCCCCGCAGCAGTGAGTGGGCAAGTTGTGTGCCGATGGCGGGTGACGTTCCGTCTGTACCCGCAGTCCCGCGTATGCCGCCTCGAAGGCACGTGTGGTCTCGATCCGGTTACCAGGGAACGACCTCGCGTTGGCGCGTCAGCAAGCAGCTCAAAAGGGGCTGCCTTACCAGACCTACATCAAGTCGTTACTGCATCAGGCGCTTCGGCAAGCCAAGTAGCTTCACCGCCCCGCCTCATCCCGTCCACGGCTGGGCCGCTGAACACGGAGTGACACTCGTGACAGGGGGGCAGTCAGCCGCATCACCGTTGCCCCGTATCCTCAACCCCGCCCGAGCGCCGCCTGGATGCGCGCCGGCGTAATGGGCAACTGGAGCAGCCGGGCGCCGACGGTGTCATAGATGGCGTTGGCGATGACGGCGCCCATGTTGACAATGGGCGGCTGGCCGCAGCCGGAGGCGGGCGTCTCCGGGTTGTCAATGAGAATGGTCTCGATCCTGGGTGGCCAGGAGAAGCGCGGGAGCTCCTCTGAGCGCCACCTCCGCCACAGTGGCCACGCAGGTACCCAGTTTCCTCAGCGTCCCCCTGTGTGAGGGAACATGGAACTCCCGTGCCAGTCCTGCATCGCTTCGGTATACTGAAGCCGTAGCGTCATTTCGGATGGAGCGAACCATGAGTGACCTCGACCGGCTTCACGAAGTTGTCGATACCTTGCCTCCGCAACAGGTCCGCGCTCTCCTGACTCTCCTGGAAACCCCGCAGCCGATCAGCGATGAGGAGTTCGCCCGCCGGCTCGCAGAGGCTCCGGAAGAGGAAGTCGATGAAGAGACCGCTGTCCGCCTCCTAGCCGCCGAAGCTGAACAAGGAGAGGCCATCTTTCACGACGAGCTGAAGCAGCGGCTGGGTGTATGAAGCGCCTCCTGGTCTAAAGGCCCACCGCTCAGCGCCAGCTCGAACGCATGGACCGGTCCGATGCCAACGCATTTTCCGTGCCTTGGAAACGTTGGCTGCCACGAGCCGTGGGGACGTCAAGGCGCTGAAGGGTGCGCTGAGGGGCCGCTACCGCCTCCGTGTCGGTAAGTGGCGCGTCTTTTTTCTTTTCGACCAGCCCGGTGGCGTCGTTGTGATCGACATCGATAATCGCGGCCAGGCCTACTGAATCGCATGAGGCGCGCCGATGGCCCGCCCAATGTCTGTCAATTCCCTGCCGACGCCGCGCCTGCCGCCTTCAGCGCCGCCTGGATGCGGGCCGGCGTCATCGGCAACTGGAGCAGCCTGGCCCCCACCGCGTCATAGATAGCGTTGGCGATGACGGCGCCCATGTTGACGATGGGCGGCTCGCCGCAGCCGGAGGCGGGCGTCTCCGGGTTGTCAATGAGAATGGTCTCGATCCTGGGCAGCCAGGAGAAGCGGGGAATCTCGTAGGTGTCGAAGTTGCGCTCGAGGACTCTCCCGTCCTTGAAGTGCACCTCTTCGGTGAGCGTGTATCCCAGGCCCATCATGATGCTGCCTTCCATCTGCTGGCGCGAGCCGTCGGGGCTGACGGTGACGCCCTGGTCTTGCGCGCAGACCACTCGCTTGACCTGCACATGCCCAGTGCTCTTCGCGACCGCGACCTCCGCCATGGTCGCGACGTAGGTGCCCATGTAGATGGCGCAGGCCACGCCCACGCCGCGCCCGCTGGGCGTCCGAGCCGGCTTCCAGCCGAACTGCTTGGCGGCGGCCTCGAGCACGCGCCGCATGCGCTTGTCCGAGAGGTGGCTCAGGCGGAACTCGAGCGGGTCCACGCCCACCTTGTTCGCCAGAATGTCGATGTGCGATTCGCGCGCGAAGGTGTTGGTGTTGACCGAGGGCGCGCGCCAGGGCCCGATGCCGAAGGGGTGCAACCCCGGCGTGCTCCCGCCGCTCCAGCCGCCGGAAGAGAGCGTGCGCTGGTGCGGGATGTCGTAGAACTGCCCGGCCTCGCGGTCGCCCGCGCAGTACACCGCGTAGTCCCACAAGGAAACCCTTCCGGCACGGGTCAGGCCCGCGCGGATTTTCACCACCGCGGCCGGCCGGAAGGTGTCGTAGAAGAACTCCTCGGCGCGATCGAAGACCACCTGAACGGGCCTGCCGGTGATCTTCGCGAGGCGCGCCGCTTCGATGGCCTGCCGGGAGGCGCTCTTCCCGCCGAAGCCGCCGCCCACGTAGGGCGTCACCACCCGCACGTTTTGCTGCGGAAGCCCGAGCGCCTGCGCCACCTGCTGTTTCACGGGGAAGGGCGTCTGGGTCGAGGCCCACACGGTGACCTTGCCGCTCTCGATCATGGCGACCGCCGAGTGGGTTTCCATCGGCGCGTGGGCCACGTAACTGTTGAGATAGGTTTCCTCGACGATGGTGGCGGCGAGCTTCTCCCCTTCCGCCAGGCTGCCGCTCTCGCCCACCACACGGGGTGGCGGCGCAGCCTTGAGCAGGTGGTCGAAGATCGTCTTGTCGTCCACGGTCGGCTGCGGGCGGATGAACTGCGCCCTGATCCTGATGAGCTCGAGGGCCTTGTCGGCCAGGTCAGGCCGCTCGTGGAGCACGGCAATCAGGTCGCCGTCCCTCACCACCCGAGCGCCGGCCACCTTCTCGGCGGGGGTCGTATCAACGTCATTCAGGGACGCGCCATGCGCCGGCGGTCGCAAGATCCGCGCGTGCAGCGTCCCGGGAGGACCCATGTCGCCGGCGTAGCGGGCCCTGCCGGTGACCTTCTCGAGCGCATCCTTGCGCCGGGGCGACTGCCCGACGACGGTGTACGCCGCGACGGGCTTCACCGGGACCTTGTCCAGGTGCCGCTCGATGCGCTTTCCTTGCACCAGTTGCGCGTAGCTGACGCGCTTGCCCTCGGCCGATGGGTCGGTCACCACGCCGGCCTTCACCTGTAGCCGCTCGCGGGGCGCCTGGAGATGCTCGGCCGCCAGTTGCAGCAGGACGGCCCTAGCTTCGGCCCCGGCTCCACGCAGGACCGGGCCGAACTGGCGAATGCTGAGGGAGCCGAAGGTGCCCATGTCCCAGGGGCAGAGGTCGGTGTCGCCCATCACCATGTCCACCGCCTCGATCGCGACGTCCAACTCCTCGGCGAGGAGCTGCGCCAGCGAGGTCATCGCTCCCTGCCCCAGCTCGACCTTGCCGACGAAACATGTGACCCGGCCGTCAGCGCCGATGCGCAGGTACGCGTTGAAGTCCGTCGGGTAGGCCTGCCTGGCGGGCAGCCGCGCCGGCTCCTGGAAGGCGGCCAATGGCTCGGCCCGGAAGAACACGAACAGGCCCGAGCCGGCCAGGAGATCGCGGCGGCTA
This sequence comes from uncultured Solibacteraceae bacterium, assembly GCA_964541065.1. Taxonomy (GTDB): domain Bacteria; phylum Acidobacteriota; class Terriglobia; order Bryobacterales; family Bryobacteraceae; genus VFZS01. Next base: position 1,179 of record CAZIRH010000128.1, on the reverse strand, counting down.
AGACTCAGATCGTCTCGTTTCATCGCGCACCTCCCTGCCTGGCGCCAGCGGCCTCCTGGATGGCGGCGAGGATGCGAGTGTGCGAGCCGCAGCGGCAGAAGTTGTCGTCCATGTGCCGTATGATCTCAGCGCGCGTCGGCCGCGGGGTCTTCTGAAGCAACGCATAGGCGTTGAGGATCATGCCCGGCGTGCAGTAGCCGCACTGAGACGCGTGGTGCTTCAGGAAAGCCTCCTGAATGGGGTGAAGCTGTCCCTCCTTGCTCAGGCCCTCGATGGTCAGCACCTGCTTCCCGGCAACTTCCTTGACCGGGGTCGAGCAGGACCGGACAGCTTCCTTGCCTACGATGACCGTACAGGCGCCGCAAAGGCCGGCGCCGCAGCCGAACTTGGTGCCGGTGAGGCCGAGGTCGTAGCGCAGCACCCACAGCAGCATGCGCTCGTCATCGACCGTCACGCGGGCCGGCTTGCCGTTAAGCGTGAATGAGATGGTTCGCTGCATTGACACACCTCTAGTGTTGCTCCCCGGGCGCACCCGGACGACGCTACTTCTTCTTCGGCGGCGGCGGCGGCGCCGGCAGGTCAGAGTTGGCGATGTCAGCGACAACCTTCCAGGCGCCGTCCGGCTGTTTTCTGTAGACCGCAACGTACTTTCCCTTGTCGGTCAGCGGCTTACCCTTAGGGTCGTTCATGGTTACCGTGTTGGTCCCGTAGGAGTAAGCGAGGTCGCCGCTCCGGGAGACTTCCACCTTCGTTGTCTTGAAACTGAGCGAGAAGCCCGGCATGGCAAAAAGGGCCCCCATCGCCTTTCGGATCGCCTCCTTGCCCGTGACCATGGGAGCGCCGGGCGGCAACAGCGCGGCGTCGTCAGCATAATACGACACATAGCGGTCCAGGTCCTTTGCCGCCGCCGCTTTGTCGGCCTCGATTTCAATCTCGCGAATGGCGCGCTCATCCGCGGCGCGGGTATCGGGGGGCGGCGGCGTGGCGCAACCCCACATGAAACTGAGCAGCGCGACGCTGCCTGCCAGCATGGCAAAACGATTCATACCGTTCCTCCGTTCCAGGTTCCTGCCTCCCACAAGCATACACCCGACTGCTTCCGTGGCAGCCTGCTTTCTTGTCCGGCCTGGCTCCAGCAGCGGAAAGCGGGGACAGACGGAACGTTAAACGTTCCGTCCG
>CAZIRH010000127.1:0-11184 GCA_964541065.1 uncultured Solibacteraceae bacterium | reverse complement strand
TCCTGATTCCCTACTCCGTCGAGGTGGACGGCCAGATCATCCAACTCTTCGACCCGGTGGTGCACGATCAGATCGAAGTCCCGCCGGACGAACTGGAATTCGACCCGCGCTGGGTGCTGTGCCGCCGCCCGTGCATCATCGCCGGGGGCGAGCTGACCGCCAACATGCTGGAGCTGCGGCTGGACGAGGCCACCGGCATCTATGCGGCGCCCGTGCAGATGAAGGCCAACAACGGCATCTTCGTGATCGACGACTTCGGGCGCCAGCTCATGTCGGCGCGCGAGCTGCTGAACCGGTGGATGGTGCCCCTGGACCGCCGCATCGATTACCTGGCGCTGCGCTACGGGGTGAAGTTCAAGATCCCCTTCGAGCTGATGGTGGTTTTCTCGACGAACCTGGATCCCCGCGAGCTGGCCGATGAAGCCTTCCTGCGGCGCCTGCACAACAAAGTCTACGTGGGTGGCGTGGACGCTCAGGCTTTCGACGAAATCTTCCACCGGGTGGTGAACGCCCGGAACCTCCCCTGCGAGGCGGACATCGCCGAGTTCTTCCGCCTGCTGTGCCTGCGCGAGGGCGGGATGGAACTGCGGGCCTGTTATCCGGGGGACATCTGCAACATCCTGGTCAACATCGGCCGCTACGAGAACCGGCCGGCCCGGGTGACCCGCACCGATCTGGAGCGGGCGGTGGCGCTGTACTTCGCGCAGGCGTGAGGCGGCGATCACCGGACGCGGCCGGAATTCACGGTTGAGGCGGGAATCGAGCTCTTCTACCGCAGCCAGGCCTGGGTGAGGGCCGCCAGGGTGGCGGTCTCGCTGCGCTCGGCCAGGTAGACAGCGCGGTTGTCGGAGACCTCGAACTGCTGCCCCGGCTCGACGCGCAGCACGCGCGTCAGGTGGTGCGCCTCCTCGCCGCGCAGCACCGCCCGCCCGCCGCAGACCTGCTCGACAAAAAACCGCCGCCTCGCCATGTAGAATAATGTACTCCTGCCATGATCGCTCACTTGCGCGGGACCATCGTGGAGAAGCACCCCAACCAGGTGGTGGTCGAGACCGGGGGCGTGGGCTACGACGTCAACATCCCCATCTCGACTTACGCGGCGCTGCCGGACAAGGGCGTCGAGGTGCGGCTCCACATCCACACGCATGTGCGCGAGGACGCGCTCGCGCTCTACGGCTTCCTCTCGCCGGACGAGAAGATGCTGTTCGAGCGGTTGATCACGGTGAGCGGCATCGGGCCGAGCCTGGCGGTGAAGGTGCTTTCGGGGCTGCCGGTCGCCGAGCTGATTGCCGCCATTCGCGGCGCCGCCATCGATCATCTCGTGCGCATCCCAGGCATCGGCAAGAAGACGGCGGAGCGGATCGTGCTCGAACTGCGCGAGAAACTCCCGCCGGCGGCGGAGGCCGTCCTGCCTGGCGCCCGTCCGACGCTGAGCGCGCTCGACCAGGATGTGGTTTCCGCGCTGGTGAACCTCGGCTGCGGGGCCGCCGCGGCGGAGACCGCCGTGCGCAAGGCCAAGACGCAGGTGGCGGGTGAGGAGTTCGAGCCGCTGTTCCGGCGGGCGCTGGAACTGGTGCGCTAACCTGGGGAAGATGCGGGACCGTGGCATCGTCTCCGCCGCCGCCCAGGAAGGCGAGAAGCAGTTCGAAGCCACGCTGCGTCCTCGCCGGCTCGAGGAGTTCACCGGCCAGTCGAAGCTGAAAGAGAACCTGGCCATCGCCATCGAAGCGGCCCGCCAGCGCGTCGAGGCCATGGACCACGTGCTGCTCTACGGCCCGCCCGGCCTGGGCAAGACCACGCTGGCCTCGATCATCTCGAACGAGCTGGAGGTGACTTTCGAGCAGACCTCCGGGCCGATCCTTCAGAAGAAGCTCGACCTGACGGGCATCCTGAGCCACATCCGCGCGCGCCAGGTGTTCTTCATCGACGAGGTGCACCGGCTGATGCCGGATGTCGAGGAGATGCTATACGCGGCGCTGGAGGATTTCCGCGTGGACATTCTGGTCGGCTCGGGCCCGGGCGCGCGCACGCATTCATTGCCCATCCCGCGGTTCACCGCCATCGGGGCCACCACGCGGCAGGGCCTGATCAGCGCGCCGCTGCGGGGCCGCTTCGGGCTGGTGCTGCGGCTGAACCACTACACGGTGGAGGAACTGCGGCAGATCGTGCTGCGCTCGGCGGGGCTGCTCGAGGTGGCCATCGACCAGCCCGGCGCCGAGGAGATCGCGCGGCGCAGCCGCGGCACGCCGCGCATCGCCAACCGGCTGCTGAAGCGCGTGCGCGACTACGCACAGGTGCGCGCCGACGGGCGCGTCACGGCCGAAATCGCGCGCACGGCGCTCGATCTGCTCGAAGTGGACCGCTACGGGCTGGACGAGATCGACCAGAAGATCATGCTCACGGTGCTCGAGAAGTACAGCGGCGGGCCGGTCGGACTGAACACCATCGCGGCCTCGATCGAGGAGGAGCCCGACACCATCGAGGAGGTCTACGAGCCCTACCTCATCCAGCTCGGTTTCCTCGACCGCACGCCGCGCGGCCGCCTGGCCACCGATCGCGCCTTCGAGTACTTCGGGGTCGAGCGCCGGATGCGCGGCGGCGCGCAGCACAGCCTGTTCTAGGAGGGGGTTCGCGCAAAGACGCCAAGGACCGCAAAGCACGCCAAGTCAACCTTGGTCTCATCTCTGCGTGCTCTGCGCGAACCTTGGCGTGCTTGGCGCGAAACTACGGCACCCGTGCTGCCAGGGCGATGCCCAGCGCCAGGGCGTCCTGGCCCTCGGCCAGGCCGGCGAAGCCGCCCACGTAGCGGCCCTTGCGGAAGAAGCACAACCGGCCCAGGTATTTGTCATGGGCCTGGAAGGCTTCATCGGCCAGCGTGGCCGGCTGCGCCTCGCCGATGCGGGCGCGCAGCTTCACCATCACCTGGGCGGCGGCCTCCGGAGAATCCTCCGGGACGATGAACGCCTTGCCGTACTCGTACTGGGCGATATAGCCGCGCCGCAGCAGCCGCAGGCCCAGCACACTCTCGGGCACCAGGCGAACCGAGCCTGCCACCAGCTTCTCGGGTGGGAACCAGCCCAGGGCGTCGGGCAAGGCGGTCCGTCCCTGAATGCGCTTGTCCACGGCCACGATGAAGGCGCGCAGCGCCCCGCTCAGGTCCTTCTCCTGGTTCACCGCCAGCTCGACGAAGTACTTGTCTTTGACCAGCACACCTTTCCGCGGCAGGATCTGGGCGGCCATGCCGATCTTCTCGGTGGGGCGGTTCGGATCGCGGGTGGCGCTGAAGATGCCGTAGGCGGACTCTGGGTCGGCCATCTCGGAGACGTCGAAGACGATGGCATCTTCGCCGGAACGGCAGGTGACGCCCTGCATCTTGACGAAACGGTAGATGAGGTAGCCCTCGGCGTTGCCGTTCATGTATTCGAACAGGTTGTCGGCGACGTAGGTGCGCGCGGGCCCTTGCTGGGTCCAGCCCGGTGCCAGCCGGCAATCGGGAGTCTGGGCGACCGCGCCCAGCGCGGCCGCCAGCAGGACAAGCGCTCTCATGCGAACAGCTCTTGCGCGCGGATCAGCCGCTCGGCCACCCGCACGCCATTCGGGCACTTCACCGCGCAGCTCGGGCACAGCTCGCAACGGACCCGGGCAACCCCCTCGGGCAGCGCCAGGAAGTGCTCGCGTCCCAGCGCGAACTGCCCGTAGCCCTCGGCGTAGGTGAGATAGCGGAGCATGTCGGCCACCGGAAGGCCCTGGGGGCAGGCGCCCTCGCAGCTCCCGCACATGCGGCAGTACAGCGGCCGAATGTAGTCCAATTGCGCGGCCAGCAGCTTGGCATCCGCTTCAGTGAACGAAGCACCCATGGCCTTGAGGTCGTCGTCGAGCTGCTCCATGTCGGTGATGCTGGGGATGGTGGCGCCGACCGCGGGGTTCTTCAGCACCCACTTGAGCGCCGCCGGCATCGCGCCGTCGCGCTTCAGGATCTCGTACTGGGGCTGGCCGGGCTTGGCGCGCCGGAAGCCGCCGGCCATTACTTTCATGGCCACCAGGCCGATGTCAGCGTCGTGGCCCGCCTGGATGGCCTGATCCAGCTTGTCGCCCATGGTGAAGTTGTAGGTGAACACCACCACGTCGAGCTTGCTCTTGATGACGGCCTGAATGACGTCGGCCAGGCTGTGAGTGCTGATGCCGGCGAAGCGGATCTTGCCTTGCTGCTTGGCGGTCTGCTGAACCTCCAGCAGCTCGTCGGTCAGTTCTTCGGGGCGGCTCCTCCCGTGCAGGTTCCAAACGTCCAGGTAGTCGGTGCCCAGTTCGCGCAGGCTGGCCTCCAGGTGCGCCAGAGCTTCGGCCTTGGTGCGCGCGCCGGTCTTGCTGGAGATGAAGACCTCCTTGCGCCGGGCTTTCAGCGCCGCGCCCACCATGCGCTCGTTGTTGCCGCCCTGATAGCCGCGGGCGGTGTCGAAGAAGTTGATGCCCAGGTCGGCGGCTTTCTCGATCACGCTTTGGTCCGAGGTGATCATGCAGCCGAGGCCTACTTCAGTGACCTTCAAGCCGGTCTTGCCCAGCGTGCGGTATTTCACGCTCGCCTTGGGATCGGGCAGCAGCCGCGGTGGCGGCGCGGTGCCCCCGACGGAGGAGAGGGAGGCCGCTCCCGCGGCGGGCAGGGCCAGCCCGGCGGCCAGGAATGTGCGACGCGAGGATCTGGTTTTCATAGCATCTCCAGGTTTCAAGGTATAATCCAGAGTTGAACCTCTTATTGTAAGCCTCGGAGGGAACGTCATGCCACTGGGACTGTCGCGCCGGCATTTCTTGCGGGCGGCCGCTGGGGCGCCTGTGGCGGCCGGCGCTGGTCTTCTGATGGGGCAGGAGCAGAAGCAGGGACTGGTTCTGCCTCCGCCCGTGTTTCCGTACGATAAGCGCGCCACGGTGGCGCTGGTCAAAGGGCCGGAGCGGCGAAAGCTGATTCACGACGCGCTGGCGGCCATCGACGAGCAGATCCGGCCAGAGCTGGCGCGCAAGAAGTACGTGGTCATCAAGCCCAACAACGTCTCCACGGAGGTCCAGCTCGCCGCGACCCATGCCGACGCGCTGCGCGGCATTCTCGACTACCTGGCGCCGCGGTTCAAGGGGCCGGTTGTGATCGCCGAATCGTCGGCCGGCGAAACGCGGGTGGGCTTCGAGAACTTCGGCTACACCAAGCTGGTTGCGGAGTACTCGCAGCAGCCGGTCAGCCTGGTGGACCTCAACCAGGAGGCTCGCTACCAGGTCATACCGTTGATCGACCCGGACCTGCACGTGCAACCAGTGCGCCTGGCGGCGCGGCTGCTCGATCCGGACGCCTTCATCATCTGCTCGGCCATGCTGAAGACGCATAACACCGTGGTGGCCACCTTGTCGGTCAAGAACATGACGCTGGGCGCGCCGCTGCACCAGGCCCCCAAGGAGACGCCACGCTGGAACGACAAGCGCCGCTATCACGGCGGCGTGCGCCAGACGCACTACAACATGATGTTGACCGCGCAGAAGATGCGGCCCTTCTGGGGCGTGACGGTGGTGGACGGCTACGAAGGCATGGAACGCAACGGGCCGGGCTCGGGCCTGCCGGTGCCGCACCGCGTGGCCATCGCCTCGACCGACTACATCGCTGCCGACCGCGTGGGCGTCGAGGTCATGGGCGTCAACCCGGCCTGGATGGGGTACCTGATCTACTGCTGGCAGGTGGGGCTGGGCCAGTACGATCTCGCGAGGATCGACGTGCGCGGCGAGGACATCGCCCAGGTCCGCCGCACCTACCTGCTGCACGACGACGTCGAGCGCCAGTTGCAGTGGTTGGGGCCGATGGAAGAGGTGCCGTTCAAGCTGGGCTAGGCCGGGTGGCTGATGCGCATACCGAACTGGCCGGTCTGGGGCGAAAGCGAGCTGGAGCTGCTGCGCGAGGTGCTCGAGAGCGGGCGGTGGGGCGGCTTCAACGAGATCGTCGGGCGGCTGGAGCGGGAGTTCGCCTCGTTCCAGCATTGCGCGCACGGCCTGAGCCTGGCCAACGGCACGGTGGCGCTCGAGGTGGCGCTCGAAGTGGCTGGCGTGCGCCCCGGCGACGAGGTCATCGTGCCGGCGATCTCCTTCATCTCGACCGCCACGGCGGTCTCGCGCGTGGGGGCGACGCCGGTGTTCGTGGACATCGAGCCCTACACCTTCAACCTGGACCCGGAGCGCGCCGCGGCGGCCATCTCCCCGCGCACGAAGGCGCTCATCGTGGTGCACTTCGGGGGGCAGGTGGCCGACATGGACCGCCTCGGGCGCCTGGCCGCGGAGCGCGGCCTGATCCTGATTGAGGACGCCGCCCACGCGCACGGCTCCGAATGGAGGGGCCGGCGGGCCGGCAGCCTGGGCCTGGCCGGCACGTTCAGCTTTCAGAACTCCAAGGTGATGACCTGCGGCGAGGGCGGTATGCTCACCACCAACGATGCGGAGTTCGACGCGCGAGCCCGCGCGCTGGCGAACCAGGGCCGCCGCCCGGGCGAGGGCTGGTTCTTCCATTTCTCGCTGGGCACCAACTACCGCATGACGGCGCTTCAGGCCGCGGTGCTCATGGCGCAACTGGAGCGCCTGCCGGAGCAGATCCGCCTGCGCAGCCGCAACGCGGAGGTGCTGCGGAGCGAGCTGGCCGGCGTCGAGGGGCTTCGGCTCCAGCAGGCACCGCGGGAGGCCAACGCGCATTCCTACTACCTGCTGCTGGGGCGCATCGACGCCGCTCGTTTCGGCGCGACGCGGGACGAGTTTCACCAGGCGCTCAGCGCCCGGGGCGTCCCGTGCACCCCCTTCTACCCGCACACACTGTACGCCAACCCGCTCTACCAGCAGGGCGGCTGCCGCCTCGAGCCCTGCCCGGTCTCAGAAGCCTGCATCGCCGACGCCTTCTGGTTGCCCCACCGGGTCCTGATGGGCGATGAGGAGAGCACCCGCGAGATTGCGGCCGTCATTCGCGGAGCAGCCGGGCGCGGGATGCGGTGACGCCACGGTAGAGCCGGCCTCGCGTCCTCACTGGAACAGCAGCGGTGCAAACTGAGCCAGGTAGCGCCGCCACACCATCCAGGTGTGGGCGCCCGGGGTTTCGACCCACGTGTGGCGGATACCCTTGGCCTTGAGCCACTCGAGGAGCTTCCGGTTCCCCTCGATCAGCCGGTCCTCGGTGCCGCAACCGATCCACAGGAGCCGCAGTTTCTCGTTCGCCTTGGCATCGAGTCCGGGGAAAGTGGCGTCGTTATCCGGCAGCAGGCCGCCCGAGCTGAACGCGCCGACGTAGGCGAAGCTCTCCAGGGCGTTCAATCCGGTCAGCAGCGCTTCCGTGCCGCCCATGGAAAGGCCGGCAATGGCGCGCTGCGCGCGGTCCTTCGAGACGCGATAGGCCTTCTCCACCAGGGGGAGCACCTCCTGGAGCGTCGCATCGCGGAACCGCTCGACGTTGCGGCGCCACAGGGACTGATCGCGGAGGCCGGGGCCGCCGCGCCTGGTGATTTCCGGCGCTCCATAGCCCAGAGGCATGACGATGAGCATGGGCTTCGCCTTGCCCTGCGCGATGAGGTTGTCGAGAATGATGTGCGCCCGGCCGACGGCGGTCCAACCGCTGGCGTCATCGCTGTAGCCGTGCAGCAGATAGAGGACCGGATAGGGCGTCTTGGCATTGGCGTCGTAGCCCGGCGGGGTGTATACGAAGAAGTCGCGATCGTCCCCAACGATGGCGGAGCGGTAGAAGTGCCGGTGGAGCACGCCGCGCGGGACGTTGTTGATCTCCCAAGGCAGGGAGGCGGGACCGGGCACGTGAACCACGCTCTGCGTGTTGAGCAGGTTCGGCTTCATCAGGTGGTTCGCCGGGTCGATCAAGGCCACGCTGTCGGCCGTGAGAGTGTATCCGTACAGGTCCGGTTCCAGCGGGCCGACGGTGACGCTCCAAATCCCACGCTCGTCCTTCTGCATGGCGACGGGGGTGGCGCCTTCCCGGCGCAGCTCCACCTTCTGTGCGTTGGGCGCGTTCAGGCGGAACGTGACGCGGTTGTCGGGAAGAACCTCGGGTGAGATGAGCGGCGCGGGCGGCTGGGCCCACAGCGTCGCCAGGCACAACGGCAAGAGCGGAAGCAAGGGGCGCATTCTGTTCTCCTACCTGCCTATGGTAGCCCGGCTCGACGACGGAACGTCAAGGCCCCTGCGCCCTTGCCCTCCCCCAGTCTGAGCGCCGAACACGTAGAATAGGCCTCCCGGCCTGTTGGGGCGGGACACGCAACACACAGGCAGGAATGCCTATGCCACATTGGGGCCCACCGAGAACTGGGGGAGGGCAAGCCCCGCGCCGGCGCCGGGTGCGCTACACTGTAGGGGATCGGGCCGTGGCGCAGCCTGGCTAGCGCGCTTGCTTGGGGTGCAAGAGGTCGTGAGTTCAAATCTCACCGGCCCGACCAAACCCTTCAAAGACTTGCGGACAGCGGACCTTCCCCGACCCTGTCTGTGAAGTCCAACTGCAGTCCAGTCCAGGCCGACAGCAATCAGCCGTCAGCTTCACCAGCACGGCTGATCGCTGACGGCGGAGTGCCGAAGGCTTCCTGCCTATACGTGACCGGACTTCTGAAACGGTGTACCTAGCGGGCCATCAGGTCGACGGTGGCTTCGGTGGTATCCCAGGCGATTTTGAGAACGCCCCTGTTGCCCCCCACCGCTTCGACCGAGATGGTCAACTGTTCGACCGGAGAAGCCGTCTTGCCAACCTTCATCGGGGTCCGGCCCAGGTCCTGGGCTTCGTTGTATTCCGTCCCCCAGCCCTTCACGGTTTTGCTGAGCACGAGCGTCCAACCCGTCTTGCCGGGAATGGTGTATACGCCGTAGCTCCCTTTCGGCACGTGCACCTTGCCCACCATGAAATCACCCTCCACCGTGAGAATGGTGATTTCGTTGGCGCCCGTGCGCCAGATCCTCCCGAACGGAACCAGGGCCCCGAAGATTTCGCGGCCTTTCTTTGAAGGACGGCTGTATTCCACCGTCACGTTCTTGCCGCCGACGGTAGCCGTCACGACGTCGTCCGGACTCGGACGGCTCTTGTTCAGTTGCTGGACGCGCTGTGCAAAAAGCGTTCCAGTCAGCGCCAGCGCCAGCAGCATGGCACCCGCGGTGAAAATGGACTTTCTCATAAGCGGTGCGTTCCTCCTAGTTCTCGCGACCTCCCAGAACCGCAGGACTGGGAACATCCAGAATAGCGGCTCCTGTCCCAGAAGTGTGGTCGCCTCCAAGGGGGTAGTGGCAGCCGGGCGCAGCAGTGGTAGATGGCGGTGATGAAGTGCCGCGGGCTGCGAAAGAGGACAACCTGCGGGGTGCTCACATCTCCCCTGTCCTCGATGCCTTACGCTTTTGGGAGAGGAGCCCATGAAATCACCCGGACGCCTCTGTCTTGTGCTGGGGCTTCTTCTTGTTGGTCCTGCGGTCCTTCTGGCGCTGTGGAGCACGTCCTCGTCCGGGCGTCCGGGGCAGACGCGGCTGATCGAGGGCGCGGCCACGGTCGCGCTGACGGGAGCCACCGTGATCGACGGCTCCGGCGCTGGCCCCCGGCACGGCCTTCGCGTCATTGGTCACCTGGGGCAGACGACTTGGACGGAGGCGGCGGAACTGGGGATCGATGCGCTCGCGCACAGTTGGTACGCGGGCCTGGCGCACAGCGTGGCACCGCCGCAGCACCGGGCGGAGTTCCGGGACTTCTATATTCCGAACGCGCGCTTCGACCCCGCGCTCTTCCGCAAGTGGCGGGACGTCGTAGACCCGAATGGCGTGGAAGTGGCGCAGCTCGCCTCACTGCTGCGTGAGCGGCGCATCGCGCTGGATCCGAACCTGGTGCTGGGCGAGGCGGTGACTTGGGGAGACGATCCTGCCGCGTTGGAACGTCTGGAGCCGGCGTTCGCGCCGCCCGAGAGCGCCGCGAGCTGGCGGCGCTCCCGGCACCCGTACTCGGCGGGCTGGCCGGCGGAGGCGAGGGCGGAGGCCAAGCGCGCTTTCCCGCTCATGGTCCAGGCGATCCGAGTGTTCCATGATCGCGGCGTCCTGTTGACGGCCGGGACCGACTACATGAACCCGTGGATGACGCCCGGCGTCGCCTTCCACCGGGAGCTCGAGCTGCTGGCGTCCGCGGGCATTCCGCCCCTCCAGGCCCTGCGGATCGCCACGCGAAACGGCGCCGAGGCGCTCGGCATCCTCAATGAGGCCGGAACGATCGAGGCGGGGAAGCGGGCCGATCTCGTGGTGCTCACAGCCGACCCGCTCGCGGCGATCGCGAACACGCGAAAGATCGAGCGGGTCTTCCTGCGGGGAAGATCGTTCGAACCGAGGCAACTGCTCGGCGCCCGCTGACACGAACTTCTTCCGGCTGCTCGTGATGCGGCTGTACTGCCAGGTGACCTCTCCGCCGGAAGCACGGGTCCCTCTCCCCGACCCAGCCCGCTTCAGTTCGTCTCAACCGTTTGCCCGGCGTTCTTCATCAGCCAGACGTGTCCGTCCTCGAGGCTGGGCTGGACGCGCTGCGCACCCGCGGATCGTCCAGCCCTTTCAGGATCGATGCGCATGAGCGTGGTCTTGCCCGCCCCATTCGGCCCGAGCAGGCCGAACATTCCGGCTTGTATGCTCAGGTCCACGCCGGACAAGGCGATGACCGCGCGCCCGCCCCCGCTATAGGTCTTGGTCAGTCTGGCAATCTCAATCACAGCAGCTCCTGTCAGATCTCAGAGATATCGCTCCTGCCGCCGAAGAAGCATCGAAGCGGTCACAAAGAGCGCGACGCACAGCGCCAGCCAGGCCAGTCAGGTCCGCACCCGTCCGTGGCCCCGGTATCGGTGTGCGGTCCGCCACGCCGTGACGAGAGCCTCCTGGGTTACGTCTTCCGCCAGGGCCGGATTGCCGGTCAAGCGGAGGGCGTAGGCATAGAGCCTCTGGCCGTAGGCCGCATACAGTTCGGTTGCTGCCGAAGGGTCGCCCTCGGCCATCCGGCGCACCCATTGGACCGCGTCGTCGGCTTCTTCTATAGCACGGTTTGACGGGACGCAGACGTCCAGTGTCCAGCCCACTCCGACCGCGACGGCTTCCATCATCGTTAGACGCTGAGGTCGATCGGTCATTTCAGCGGTGCGCAATGGTGAGTACCCCGGACGCGGCAAAAGGTTC
>CAZIRH010000126.1:0-11240 GCA_964541065.1 uncultured Solibacteraceae bacterium | reverse complement strand
CGACGACGTCTCCCTCGCGGACGAAGGCGGCCAGCTCCGGCTGGCCCGGGTCGGTGTACACGAACTGCACCCCGAAGGCCGGGGCCGGCATGTCGATGTACAAGTACGCCTCTTCCAGCATGGCGGCGTGCTCGTGCGGGGGCCACGAAGTCCAGTTCCCGGGCGCGCTGAAGGTCACGCCCGCCACAATGCGGCCGGCGGCCACGTTCTTTCCCAACAGGATGTTGATCTCCCGCTGGGAGGTGGCTTCGCCCGTCTTGAAGTGCAGTCCCGGATCCTTCTGCACGTCGGCGAAGGATACGAATTGAACGGGGTAGTGGTGTTCGACCGGCGCCGAGATCTCGGCCAGGTCGCAGCCTTCCGCGCCGGCCGTCACCACGAACGGGGTCGCGCGCGGGACGTAGAGCGCATCGTAACGGCCCAGCTCATACTGCCCCGCGCCGAGGCGAACCACGGCGCTCCCCCGGAGGCACACCAGGCCGGTCTCGTGCGTACCGGGATCCACCTCCACGGGCGCATCGCCGGCCTCCAGCACGATGCGGCCGTAATGCAGATGCCGGACGGCCGTCGTTTGAGGAGTGACCGAGAGGTGGCGGCCCTTCCTGGCCGCGGTGTTCCGGATGATGCAGGTCTCCGGACGAACGTTCTCCAGTGCGATAGTTGCCATGAGGTCTCCGCAATCGTCAGTCTACCACTAGGCAGGCCGGGGGGGACTTCGATACCATAGCGGCAAAGGAGGCCCTCTGTGAACCCGGCAACACGCCCAGCCTCGCTCATCGCCTTCTCGGCGCTATGGCTCCTGGCGGCCGCAGCACAAGCCCAGACACTCGGCCGGAGCGAGCCCTCTTTTACGCAGCCGTCGCTCGCTCCCGGCGTGGACTACGTCGTCCCGGCGGAGAGCGAGATCAAGGCCACGCTCGACCGCATCCTGGGCCACTTCCTCCGCTCGACGCCCTACCGCATCATCGATACGCAGACCGGAGAACCGATCACGGACTTCTCGCGCCCCACCAAGACTGCGGGAATCGACCTGCGCCCGGGGCAGTTCAATGATTGGGACTACCCCATGGGAGTGGTGCTCGCCGCGATGCTGCTGGCGACGGAAGTGACTGGCGACCTGCGGTATCAGGAGTACACGCTGAAGAACTTCGACTTCATCTTCGGCCACCTGGACTTCTTCCGCAAGCAGGCGGCCGAGTTCGGCCCGCAACCGTATGGGTATCGCCGGCTGCTGGAGATGCGCGAGCTCGACGATTGCGGCGCCATCGGAGCCGCGCTGATCAAGGCCTACGCGAAGAAGCAGGACCCGCGGTACCGCATCGGGATCGACCTGGCGGAGAACCACATCCTCCGCAGACAACTGCGGCTGCCCGACGGCACCCTGGCCCGTCCGCGCCCGCAGCCGGTCTCGTTGTGGATCGACGACGCCTACATGTCGATTCCCTTCCTGGCGCAGATGGGGAAGTTGACCGGGAAGCGCTCCTACTTCGACGATGCCGCGCGGCAGGTCATCGGAATGTCGGCGCGCTTGCAGGACCAGGCCACCGGTCTGTACGATCACTCCTGGTACGAGAACACGCCCAACGACCCGAAATTCTACTGGGGCCGCGGCGGCGGCTGGATGTTGGTGGCGATGGCCGAACTGCTGAGCGTCTTGCCGGAAGACCATCCCGACCGCCCGCGCGTGCTCGAGATCTTCCGGCACGCCGTGCGGGGCGTGGGGGCGGTGCAGAGCGGCAACGGGTTGTGGCACCAGTTGCTCGACAAGACCGACAGCTACCTGGAGACCTCGGCGTCCGCCATGTTCACCTTCGCGATTGCGCGCGGCGTGAATCGCGGGTGGCTCACTCCCGTGTGGGCGCCGGTGGCGCAAGCCGGGTGGCAGGCGCTGGCGACGCGGGTGCATCCCGACGGCCGCATCGAGGGCATCTGCGTCGGCACCACCGCCGCCTACGATGCCGTCTACTACTACAATCGCCCCACCGAACTCGGGGCCATGCAGGGCTACGGCCCCGTCCTGATGGCCGGCGCGGAAGTGATCCACATGCTCCGCTCGTTCAACATCGAGCGGCGGCTGAACACGTTCCACTACCGCACGCGCCAGCCGTAGCCCCGCCTCGCTCGCGTCTGGAGACCGCTCCAATCATGACCGCGGTCATGAATGATACAGGTAGAATGGAAGCGTGGCTTGGCGGCGCTCGCTCGGGGGGATGGTGCTCGCCGGGGCTCTATCCGCCCAGACCGGCCTGTTCCCGTTGAAAGACGTGCGCCCTGGGATGAAGGGCGTGGGTCGGACGGTGTTCGCCGGGAGCCGGATTGAGGAGTTCGGCTTCGAGGTGTTGGGGGTCCTGGAAAACGTGGGCCCGCGGCAGTCCATCATCCTGGCGCGGCTGAAAGGCGGGCCGCTCGAGCGGACCGGCGTGCTGCAAGGCATGAGCGGCAGCCCGGTCTACATCGATGGCAGGCTGGTGGGCGCGCTGGCCATGGCGTTCGCCTTCTCGAAGGAGCCGATCGCCGGCATCCGGCCCATCGAGGAGATGCTGCGCGTCCGCGAGGGAGCGGAAGCCGGCACCGCGGGGCCAGCGAAGCTCGCCTCTCTGGGGAGCCAGCCGCTGGCCGCGCTGTTTGCACCCGCGGAAAGCGTTCTGGCGGCCGGCGCAAGGCTGGCGGACATCGCCACGCCGGTGAGCTTCGCGGGTTTCACGGGGCGCGCGCTCGAGGTGTTCGCCCCGCAATTGCGGGCGCTGGGGCTGGAACCCCAGCAGGGTGCGGGCGGCGGCGGGCCTCCGGGCAACAAGTTCGGCGACCCGGCGAGCCTCCAGCCCGGCTCGATGATTACGGTCCAACTGCTCTCCGGCGACATGAGCATCGGTGCGGACGGCACGGTGACGCTGGTGGAGGGCAAGCGCGTTTACGCGTTCGGCCACCGCCTGCTGGCGCTGGGCGCGACGGACCTGCCGTTCGCGCGATCGGAAGTGTTGACGCTGCTGCCGAGCCTGGCCACCTCCTTCAAGATCTCGGCGGCGCGGGAGTGGATGGGCGCCATCACCCAGGACCGCAGCACGGCGCTGGCTGGGGAGCTGGGCCGGCGCGCGGTGACGATTCCGCTGGAGATTTCCGTGCTGCGGCGCGGGCGGACCGGCGCCCCGTTCCGGCAGAGCTACGAGATGCGCATGGTCAACGGCCGGATTCTGACGCCCTTCCTGCTGCAACTGGCGGTGTTCTCGGCCCTCGACGCCACCGAGCAGGCCCTGGGCGACTCCAGCTTCGCCGTCAACGGCCAGATCGAGTTCGACGGGGGCGCGGCGCCGTTGCTGCTCCGCAACATGTACGCCGGCGATTTCAACGTGCCCATGCAGGCCTCGCTGGGAACGGCCCTGCCCCTGGCCTACGCCATGCAGAGCGGCTTCGAAGCGCTGCGGCCCAAGAAGATCGCGCTCGAGATCGAGGCCTTTGACCGCAAGCGCCAGGTGCAGATCGAGCAGGTCTGGCCCTCGCGGCGGGAGGTGCGGCCCGGGGAGCAGCTCGAGCTGACCGTGGTGCTGAGCGGCGAGAACGGCCTCGAGCTGACGCGCCGGGCCAGCTACCAGGTGCCCATCGGCGCGCCGGCGGGGCCGCTGCAATTCACGGTGGCCGACGCCAACACGGTCAACCTGGCGGAGTTGCGGCAACTGATGAGCGGCCCGCCCAGGTCCGCCGCGCGGTTGATCTCCTTCTTGAACGGCCTGCGCCCGAACACCAGGGCGTATGTAAGGGTCTCCCGGGCGGATCCCGCCTACGAGCTGCTGGGCGCCACACTTCCCGATCCGCCGCCGTCGGTGGCGCTGATCCTGGGGCGCACGCAAGCTTCCGTGGGCGGGCCCTGGCTGGCCGCAACCTCCACACTGGCCGAGCTGGAGATCGGTCTCCCCGACATGGTCATCACCGGCTCGCGCACTATCCAGGTAGAAGTCAAGGAATGAAACAGCTTGCCTTTCTGGTTTGCCTGGCGGCCGGCACGGCGCAGGCGGCCGGCACCCTCACCTGGGAGCTGAACTCCTGGCGTGATTTCTTGAACGGCCGCTTCACCGGAATCTCGCTCACCCGCGACGGCCGCCTGATGCTGGCGCCGAAGCTGGAAACCGTGTTCTCCTCGGATCAGCCCATCATCTGGACCCTGGTCGAGGCTCCCGACGGGGCCCTGTACGCGGGTACCGGCCACCGTGGCCGCATCTTCCGGATCGAGCCTTCTGGGAAAGCCTCCCTGGTGTGGGCAGCCGACCAGCCGGAGGTCTTCGCCCTGGCCCTGGATGCGAAGGGCGTGCTTTACGCGGGGACCTCCCCTGAAGGCAGGGTCTACCGGATCGAGAAGGGCAAGGCCGCGGAGTACTTCGCGCCCAAGACCAAGTACATCTGGGCGCTCAAGTTCGCCCCCGACGGCGCGCTCTACGTGGGCGCCGGCGATGACGGCAAGATCTTCCGCGTGACCGCGGCCGGGCGCGGTGAGGTGTATTACGAAACCGGGCAGTCGCACGTGACCTGCCTGGCGCAGGATGCGGCCGGCAACCTGCTGGCGGGCACCGAGCCGAACGGCATCCTCTACCGCATCTCTGCCAAGGACAAAGCGTTCGTGCTCTACGACGCCAATCTCCCGGAGATCCGCGCCATCGTGCCCGCGCCGGACGGCGCCATTTACGCCGCGGCGCTGGGCGGCTCGATGAGCCGGCGGGCCCTGGGGGGCATAGTCTCCATGGTGGGAGTTCCTTCCAGCGTCAGCGTGAGCGCTTCGCCGACCAGCGTCACCGTGACCGGGGAAGCGGCCCAAGGGGGAGTGGAAGTCAAGCCCAGGCCGGAAACCGCCAGGCCCGCGGCCCCGCTCGTGGCGGCCCCCGCCCCGGTGCTGGATGTTTCCGGGGTGGAGAAATCCGCCCTCTACCGCATCGACCCGGATCACACCGTCGAGACGCTGTGGAGTTCCAGGGACGAGAACGTTTACGACTTTCTGGTGGCCAGCGGGCAGATCGTGTTCTCGACCGATGCGCAGGGGCGCGTGTACCGCCTGAGTGCCGACCGCAAAGCTACGATGGTGGCACAGACCAACGAGGGCGAGGCCCTCCGCCTGCTGAGCACCCGCCGCGGGTTGCTGGCCGCCACCGGGGACTTGGGCCGGATCTACCGGTTGAGCGAGGAGGCCAGCGGTGCCGGCGTCTACGAGTCCCCGGTGCATGATGCGGGAACGGTGGCCCGCTGGGGGCGCCTGAGCTGGCGGGGAGAGAATCTGGAAGGCGGCGCCACGGTCTTCGTGACCCGCAGCGGGAACTCGGCCCGGCCGGACAAGACCTGGAGCGAGTGGTCCGAGCCCCTGGCCGACCCGCGCGGGTCGCTGGTGCGCAGCCCCAACGCGCGCTACATCCAGTGGAAGGCTGAGCTCAAGGGCGCGGGCGGCGGCCCAGGGGGCGCCCCGGTGTTGGATGCCGTCACTCTGGCCTACCTGCCGCAGAATACGCCGCCGGTGATTAGGAGCATCAACGTGGCGGCGCAACTGGCCGGACCGCCGCCCGCCAAACCGGCGGCGCAGCCGTCCACGGCCACTTACAGCATCACGGTCACGGACACGGGCGAATCCGCGCCGTCCACTTCCGCCGGCACGCCCACCCAGACGCTGGCCCGTCCCGCCGCCGAGCAGGTGCAGATCACCTGGCAGGCTGAGGACCCCGACGGGGACCGCCTGGTCTACACGCTGCATTTCCGCGGCGAGGATGAGCGGGAGTGGAAGCTGCTCAAGGCCAACCTGAGCGAGAACACCTACGCCCTGGAAGCCAACGCTCTGGCCGACGGCAAGTACACCTTCCGGGTGACCGCCTCCGACGGGACCGTCAACCCGCCGGGCGCGGCGCGCGAGGCAGAGTTGATCAGCGCGCCGGTGCTCATCGATCACACGCCGCCCACGGTGCGGGCCGGTGCTCCGGTACGCTCAGGCAGCCGCCTGGAAGTGGAGTTCGAGGCCGTGGACGCCGCCTCCAGCCTGCGCCGCGCGGAGTACTCTCTGGATGCCGGCCCGTGGACGCCCGTGGCCGCCGCGGATGGCATCGTCGACTCGCCCCAGGAACGCTTCCTGGTGCGCCTGGAGAACCTGCCGCCTGGCGAGCACTTGCTGGTCCTGCGCGTGGTGGATGCCGGTAACAACGCCGGGCTGGCCCGGGTGGTGCTGCGGTAGCACCGCCTCACCACGGCCACAGCAAGATCAGTTGGAGGCCGCGGACGATAACGTACCCCAGGAAAAAGTACTCCACCACGCGCACCAACGTCAGCACCACGCCGCCCATGAATTCGAAGCGCAACAGGACGGCGCTGACCAGGCCCGCGTAGACCCAGTAGGGGCTCAGGCCGCCTTCGAAAGCCCTCCAGTAGACCAGGACCAGAAAGTAGTAGACCAGGGGCCAGTTGCTCTCCAGCTTCGAGCGGATGCGCGCCACGATCACCCAGATGGTCAGCCCGATCAGGACCATCGTGATGACGTTGAACAGCGTGACCTTGAAGTACATGCTTGAAGACGACCATAGCACGGCGCGTACCCGGCGGGGTAGGCCGGATTTTCGGCTGCCGCGGAATGGCCGATACTGGGAAGTATGGGTGTGTGGCGCGCCGGGCTGATCGCGGTGTGGCTTTGGAGCGGCCTGGCCGGGGCGGCTCAGGAGAGAGGCGTGAGCGCCAGGCAGGGGGCCCGCACCGCGCGCGAACTGGCCCGCGGAGGTGCGGCCGCCATCCCGCAGCTTCAGGGGATGCTCAGCCATCCTGCGGCCGAGGTGCGCATCGAAGCCGTGAAATCGCTGGTCGAAATCGACACGCCGTACAGCCTGGAGCCGCTGATCCAGGCCACGCGCGACCCGGACCCGGAGGCACAGATCCGTGCCACCGACGGGCTGGTCAACTTCTACCTGCCGGACTACGTGCGCACGGGGCTGACCGCCTCCTTGCGCCGCGTCGGCGTGGTCATCGTGGCCCGCTTCACGGATACCACCGATCAGGTCATCGAGCCGCACGTCAGGGTGCGGCCGGAGGTGGTCCAGGCGCTGGGCAGGCTGGCCCGTGCCAGCGGAAACGTGGAGGCGCGGGCCAACGCGGCGCGCGCTCTGGGCATCCTGCGCGGCGCGGCCGCGGTGCCCGACTTGATCGAAGCCATCCGCACTTCGAAGCAGGACCAGGTGATCTTCGAAGGGCTGATCGCGTTGCAGAAGATCGGGGAGCCCGCGGCGGCCCCGGGCATCACCTTCTTGCTCAGGGACCTCAAGGAGAAGATCCAGATCGCGGCTCTGGAGACCACCGGGCTGCTGCGCAACCGGGAGGCGCTGCCGCAGTTGCGGGAGGCGCTCGAACGCGCCCGCAACAACCGGATCCGGCGCGCCGCCCTGACGGCTATCGCCATGATCCCGGAGGAGGGCAGCCGTTCGCTGTATGCCTACTACCTGGCCGATCAGGATGACGGGCTACGGGCCGCCGCGCTGGAAGGCCTGGCCCGGCTGAGGACCCCCGCCGACCTGCCGCTGTTCCGGAAGGCCTTCAATGGCGAGCGGAGGATGCCGCCGCGGCTGGCCGCGGCCTTCGCCCTGGTGGCATTGGGGAGGGCCGAGGCCAGCGAGTTCAGCCCGCTTCAGTATCTGGTCAACACGCTGAACTCGGCGGCCTGGCGCGGCGTGGCCCAAGCCTTCCTCATCGAGCTGGCGCGCGAGCCGGGAGTGCGCCAGGCGCTCCACGAGGCCACGCGGCGCGGAACCAGGGACGAGAAGATCCGTCTCGCGCAGATCCTGGCTCGCAGCGGGGGCTCCGACAGCGTGCCCTATGTGCAAGTGCTGACCGAGGATGCGGACACGGAGGTGGCCGAGGAGGCCATCAGTGCGCTGAGAACCCTCCGGGCGCGGCTGCCGTAACCCTCCGCCCTACCGCCGGCGCTGCTTCTGCTGGCCAATGCGGATCTTGAAGTGCTGGACCTTGGATTCCTGGTAGGCCTTGTGGTCGTGCCGGGCCACGACATCGGCCAGGTAAGTAGCCACGTCGGTGTCCTTGGGGACCACGGCCATCAGCGTGAAAGTCTCATTGCATACTGGGCAGAAGGGCCTGAAGCGCCGGACGTTGGGGATTCCCATACTCCTTTGATGCTAACACAGGCCCGGCGCCGCGCTCTCAGCGGAACACCACCAGGTCCTCGAGGGCCACCTCAGTGCCCGCGCGGTCGGCGTAAGGCTCGCCGCGCACCACGATGCGCACGGTGTGCGGGCCGCTCTTCAGGCCGAAGGCGTGCCAGACCGCCTCGCCGCCCTTGTTGCCCTGCTCGTCGGAGTTGACGTCCACGGTGCGCTCCAGGCGCCCGTCCAGGTAGACGTCGGCCTTGCCGCCCGCGGCCAGGTAGGGCCCGACCACGATCACCCCGGTGCCGGTGAAGGCGATGGAAGCCTCGGCGCCTCTCACGGAGGCGGTGCGGGTGGGCCGCCTCTCGTCACGTTTCCAGGCGCCGGTCCACCTCCAGCGCGGGTCGTCGGCGCTGATGCGCTCGGCGACTTGGCCGTAATCCCAGACCTCGAGCCTGGCGGCCTTGGGCTGCTGTAGCTTGACGCGCACGGTGTCGCCTTCGATCTTCCCGCCAGTCTGCCGGATCAGCGCCAGGGCGCGCTTGGTGGTGCTCTCGACGATGGTGCGGAAGGAGAAGTCGGTGTAGCGGAACTTCTCGTCGGCGATGGGGGGAATGCCGCTCGTCCACTCTTCCGGGATGCGCTCGTAGCCCAGCACCACGCCCAGGATGCCCGCAGCGCTCGCCGGGTTGCAGTCGGAATCCTGGCCCGCGCGGGTCGAGATCTCCAAGGTTCGGCCGAAGTCGCCCTGGCCGTAGAGCAGGCCCAGGGCGATGTAGGCGCCGTTCAGCTTGGCGTCGATGTTGAAGGGCTGGAGCGCGCCGGCGGGGCAGGGGTCGTTGGTGTCCCACTTGTCTTCGAGGAGCTGCCAGGCCTTCCTCCAGTCCTGCGGGTACTGCTGGTGCCAGGCCAGCAGGTCGGCGATCAGCATGGCGTAGGGGCTCTTCTTGGGGATGCAAGCCAGGCCGGTCTCGACGAGCTTGCGCGGGTCGCTCTCGAAGAACGCCGCGGCGTACATGCAGGAGACGAACATGCCGCCGTAGATGCCGTCACCGTAGTTCATGACGCGCCCGGCACGCCAGGCGATGTCGTTGGCGGAGCGGTAGAGGCCCGGGGCCATCAGGCCGATGAAGTCGGCCTCGATCTGGAAGTCGATGTCGTTGGCGTGGGCGTTGTAGCGCGGGGTGCCCGAGAGCGCCGCCGGCACGCCGCGCCGCAGGTTGCGCCTTCCGGCCAGGTTGGCGTGCCAGAGGCTGTACTGGGCGTTCTTGAACATCGCGCCGAAATCCGCGGTGCTGGCGTGGAGGCCCTGGTCGTCGAGGACCCTGGCGAAGGTCATGTCCACGTAGAGGTCGTCCTGGCCGAGAGCGTTTCTGACGCGGTCGGGGGTCCACTTGGGCAACTCCGCGTCGAGGATCCTGGCGCGGGCGCGAAACTCGGTGGGCGCACCGAAGCTGACGCCGATCATCTGGCCCGCCCAGCCGCCCGCGATCTTGTCGCGCAGCGCGGCCAGCGTCATCTGGCGATCTGCCGCCCAGGTTGACAGCGAAACCGCGGTGCACAGAAGAAGAAGCCGCATGCCGGAATTGTATTACGCCAGCAGGTCTCGCAGGGCGGCCCCCAGCTCCGGGTACTGGAACCGGAAACCCGCGGCCAGCGCCGCCTCGGGCAGAACGCGCTGGCTGTCCAGCAGAAGGGAGGCCATTTCGCCGAAGACCGCGCGCAGCGTGAAGGCCGGGACCGGCAGCGCCGCCGGACGGTGCAGCGTGGCGGCGAGCTGGCGGGTGAAGTCGGCATTGGTCACCGGGTTCGGCGCCACGGCGTTCACCGGGCCGCGCAGGGCGGCGGACTCGGCGGCGAAGCGGATGAGTCCCGCCAGGTCGTCCAGGTGAATCCAGGACATCCACTGGCGGCCGCTGCCGAAGCGCCCGCCGAAGCCGGCGCGGAAGGGCCGCAGCATGCGCGCCAGAGCGCCGCGCTCGCGATCCAGAACCATGCCGATGCGCAGCCGCACCACGCGCACGCCCAGGCTCTCGGCGGCGCAGGCGGCGTTCTCCCACCCGGTGCAGACCTCGGCCAGGAACCCCTGCCCCGGCGGCGAGGACTCGGCCAGGATCTCGTCGCCGCGGGCGCCGTAGATGCCGATGGCAGAGGCGCAGACCAGGACCGCGGACCGCCGGGGCAGCGCCGCGAGCGCTTCCACCAGGCGCCGGGTACCCTCGAGGCGGCTGATGCGGATGCGCTGCCGGGCCTCCGCGGTCCAGCGCTGGGCTACCGGCTCGCCGGCCAGATGGATCACGGCTTCCGCATCGGCCAGGCAGGCGGCGGGTGGAGCAGATCCGCCCGAGGCGTCCCACCCCGAGAAGGGCAACCCGGCCACGGGTCTGCGCCCCAGCAGGTGGAGCGAGTGCCCCGCGGCCAGCAGCCGCTGGACCAGGCGGCTTCCGATGAACCCGGTCGCCCCGGTAAGGGTGACGCGCATGCTTGCCCAATTGTACACGGAAGAAGCCGCCGTGGTGGGCGCGGCCTCTAACGTTCGGCGGGCCAGCGCACGATTAGTGGGGGAGAGGCCTCCGACTACCCATGCGTGAGTTTCTAACAGCGCACTTTGGGACTATCGAGTTCCAGGACGAAGTGGTGCTCGAGTTCCCGGCGGGCTTGCCCGGCTTCGACGAAGAGACCCGCTTCGTGGCTTTGGAGCAGCCCGGTACCAAGCCCATCGTCTTTCTGCAAAGCCTGAGCCGGCCGGATCTGTGCTTCATCACGCTGCCCGTACAGGTGGTGGCAAGAGACTACCGGCTGGCGGTATCCCTTGAAGACCTCCGCTTCCTGGAGTTGCCCGAGGACCGGCAGCCGCAGATCGGAACGGAAGTGCTCTGCCTGACCATCATTTCGGTGGCGGAGGACCGGCAGCCCACGGCCAACCTGCTGGCTCCGCTGCTTGTCAACCTCAGGACGCGCCGCGCCGTGCAGGCCATCGCGCCCCAATCCGGCTACTCCCACCAGCACCCGTTGCTGGGCGCCGCCCAGGAGGAGACATGCTCGTCATACGTCGGCGTGCCGGGGAATCCATCTTGATCGGCGAGGGGGTCGAGGTTCAGATCGCGGAGATCGGTCCCGGCCGGGTCAAGCTGG
>CAZIRH010000125.1:0-11240 GCA_964541065.1 uncultured Solibacteraceae bacterium | reverse complement strand
GTCCGGACGGCCTACCTGGCGATTACGCGGGGCGAGGGCGGGCAGAACCTGATCGGCTCCGAGCAGGGCGCCCAGCTCGGGGTGCTGCGCACGCAGGAACTGCTGGCCGCGCGGCGCATCGACGGGGCCGAGCAGTTCTTCACGCGCGCCATCGACTTCGGCTTCTCGAAGAGCGCCGCAGAGACGCTGGCCCTGTGGGGCCGCGAACGGATCCTCGCCGACGTGGTGTGGGTGATCCGGCGCTTCCGGCCCGACGTGATCGTGCTCTCTTCCTCGCCCACGGCCTCCGGCGGGCACGGTCATCACCAAGCCTCCGGGATCCTTGGGAAGGAGGCCTATGCGGCGGCGGCCGATCCGCAGCAGTTCCCCGAGCAACTCAAGTGGGTGCAGCCCTGGCAGGCCCGGCGCCTGATGCAGCAGATGTATCGCGCAGGGGGCGAGGTGTCGGGCGCGCTGGAAGTGGATACCGGCGAGTACAATCCGCTGCTGGGCCACTCCTACGCCGAGATCGCCGGCATGAGCCGGAGCATGCACCGCAGCCAGGGTTTCGGAGCGCCGGAGCGGCGCGGCGCGCAGAGGAACCTCATGATCCCCGTAGCCGGCTCGCCCGCGGGCAAGGATGTTTTTGACGGCATCGACACGAGCTGGAACCGTGTGACGGGCGGGGCCGAAGTGGGCCGCATCCTGGGCGAAGCGGCCCGGGCGCTCGAGCCGGAGCGCCCCGACAAGATCATTCCGCTGCTGGCCAAGGCCCGGCCGCTGGTGGCCGCGCTCCAGGAGCCCTGGGCCGCGCGCAAACTCGGGGAGCTGGACGAGGCCATCGCCCTGTGCGCCGGGCTGTGGCTGGACGCGGCGGCCGACCGGCAGACGGCGGTGCCGGGCTCGGCTTTGACGGTGCGCGCCACGACGCTCAACCGCTCGCCGGCGCCGCTGAAACTCGGCCGGGTATGCCTCGGGGCTTGTCCGGCCGACGTTACCGCGGCCGCCGAGGCGGACCTCCGCTACAACCAGCCCGAGACCCGCGAGCTGAGCTGGGTTGTCCCCCGAGATCAGCCGTACTCGGAGCCCTTCTGGCTGACGCAACCGCCGACCGGCCAGGCCTACACCTTCCCCGACCAGACGCTCATCGGCGTGGCGGAGAATCCGCCGGTATTGCAGGCTCGCTTCCAGGTTCGCGCCGGAGGGGAAACCCTCGAACTGGTCCGGCCGGTGGTGTACCGCTACGTGGACCGGGTCGAAGGCGAGCAGGCGCGTCCCCTGGCGATTGTGCCGCCGGTCGCGCTGCGTATTCCGGTCGAGGCGGTGGTCTTTCCGAGCGCGGAGCCGGGGCGGATCGAGGTGGAGGTGAGATCGAACGTGGCGGGCGCGGCGGGCGAGGTGCGTTTCGAGGTCCCACCGCAGTGGCGCGCCGAGCCGCCGGCGGCGAAGTTCCAGTTCTCCGAAGCGGGGGAGCAGGCCACGCTGGCCTTCGAGGTCCGGCCGCCTGCCGGAGCGGCCACGGCCACGCTGGAGGCGGTCGCCAGCATGAGTGCGCCGCCGCAGTTGCGCTCCCCGCGCGCGCAGGCCAGGCTGGTGCGGGCGGACATCCGCACGCTGGCCAGGCGTATCGGCTACGTGATGGGCGCCGGCGACGAGGTTCCGGCCGCGCTGCGGCAGATCGGCTGCGAGGTGACGCTGCTCGAAGCCGAGGACCTGGCGCGCGGCGAGCTGGGCCGCTTCGACGCGGTCGTCACCGGAGTGCGCGCCTACAACGTGCGCGCGGACCTGCGGGCCAACCAGCCGCGGCTGCTCGAATACGTGCGCCGGGGCGGCACGCTGGTGGTCCAGTACAACGTGGCCGATTTCGGGAGCGCGCAAACGCTGGGGCGCCTCGGCCCGTACCCGCTGAGGGTGGGCCGCGAGCGCGTCACCGTCGAGGAGGCGCCGGTCGAGTTTCCCACGCCCGACAGCCCGCTGCTGAAGGCTCCGAACGAAATCACGGCCGCCGATTTCGCGGGCTGGGTGCAGGAGCGCGGCCTGTACTTCGCCACGGATTGGGACCCGCGGTACACCGCGCTGCTCGAATCGCACGACCCGGGCGAACCGGCGCGTCCTGGCGGCACGCTCTACACCCGCTACGGGGAGGGCGCCTACGTGTTCACGGCCTACTCCTGGTTCCGCCAACTGCCCGCCGGCGTCCCCGGCGCGCTGCGCCTGTTCGCCAACCTGCTCAGCGCGGGGAAAACGCTGCGGTAGGGGCTCCCGATGACCACCCAGCGGCAGGCGAGGAAATATTGAGACTTCCCTTCCGCCCGATAGTTTTGTATAAAGAAACTGCGGGAGGTACTGGGAGGGACGGACATGGTGAATTGCCCGGTCTGCGATGCCGAGCTCGATCTCGAGGAAGAAGAACTGGACGAAGGCGATACGGTGACCTGCGACGAGTGCGGCGCCGACCTGCGTGTGGTGGGCGTCGATCCTCTGGATCTGGAGTCCCTGGAAGACGAGGAAGACGAGGATGACGACGACGATGACGAGGAGGACGAGGAGGAGGACTGGAAGTGACCTCGCCCTCGCCCCGCGGGACTGCGCCGGGGCCGCCCTGAGCGTCGCGCCGGTCTGGGCGCAGCCAGGTGCCTGGAACCGGAGCAGGGGAGCACCGCCGGCTGGGAGGAATCTGAGATGCGAAAAGCATTGATTTTTTCGGGCCTGACACTAGGGCTGATGACGCTGCTGGTTCCGCCCCTGCTCGCCCAGGGCAAGCAGAAGGACCAGGAACTGGCCGCGCGTTCCGTGCAAGGGGTCGTGAGCGACCCGGAGGGAGGGCTGGTCGAGGAAGCGGTGGTGCATCTGAAGAACACCAAGACGCTTCAGATCCGGTCGTTCATTACCCGGAAGGACGGCACCTACGCCTTCCACGGCCTGAGCACCAACGTGGATTACGAGCTGAAGGCTGAGTACCAAGGCGCCTCCAGCGACGCGCGCACGCTCAGCGTCTTCGACTCGCGCCGCAAGGCGGTCATCAATCTGAGACTGAACCAGAAGTAGCCCCCGGGGCCGGCCGGCGCGCGGGGGACCACACAGGAGGGACCAATGCGACGATATGTGCTGCTGCTGGCGGCTGCCATGATGGCCGCCGCTTCGTTCGGGCAGGAATTCAAGCTCGGTTCGAAGGTAGGGGATTTCGCTTTGCAGGATGTCAAAGGCGCTGCCGTGGGTTTCCAGAAACTCCAGGGAGACGTGACGGTGATCGCGTTCATCGCTACGCGGTGCCCCATCTCGAACGATTACAACGAGCGGATGAAGGCGCTTCACGGAGACTACGCCGGGCGCGGCGTCAAGTTCGTCTTCATCAACCCCAACAACACCGAACCCGCCGCCGAGGTGGAGGACCACGCCGGGAAGAACGGCTTTCTTTTCCCGGTCTATAAGGACGATCGGAACCTGGTCGCAGACCGCTTCGGGGCGGAGTTCACCCCCGAGGTGTTCGTGCTGGACCGGGGCAGCGTGATTCGCTACCACGGAGCCATCGACGACTCGCGCGTGGCGGCACGCATCAAGACCCACCATCTCCGCAAGGCCTTGGATGCCATGCTGGCGGGCCAGAGCGTCTCCCCGGCCGAGACCCGGGCCTTCGGCTGCACCATCAAGCGGGTGAAGAAAGCATCGTGAAGCGCCGGAGCCTGCTGGCGCTACTGGGGGCGCCGGGGGTCTGGCTGCGCGCCCAGCCGCGGTTGGCTCCCTTGGACGAGGCCGGCTACCGGAAGCTGGTGGCCAGCGGGCGTGGGCAGGTGCTGCTGGTGGACTTCTGGGCCACCTGGTGCCAGCCCTGCCGGGCGGAGATGCCGCGGCTGGTGGGTCTGGAGGCCCGGTACCGCCGCCGGGGCCTGAAGCTGGTGACTGTCTCCTGCGATGAACCCGAGCAGGAATCCGACGCGGCCCGCTTCCTCGAACAGCACCGGGTGGCGGGACCGGCCTACATCAAGCGCGCCGCCAGCGACGACCAGTTCATCGTCTCGGTGGACGCCAGATGGAGCGGAGCGCTGCCGGCCCTGTTCCTCTACGACCGCGGCGGCCGCAAGGTCCGCTCCTTGGTCGGCGAGACCGACATGGCGGCGCTGGAGGCGGCCATCCAGAACCTGCTCGAGTAGGGCGGGCTGGCTGCCATGACGATCCTGCAACAACACTTGGAGCGGCTGAAAGGCCAGACGGCCTGGATCACCGGGGGCAAGAGGATCGGGCGGATGGTGGCCCGGGTGCTGGCCGAGCAGGGCGTCAACATCGTGGTCAGCTACCGGTTTTCGGAAAGAGAGGCCGTGGAAACCGCTGAGGACGTCGCCCAGCTCGGGGTCCGGGCGTTCACGGTGCATGCGGACGTATCGGCGCTGGCCAGCATGCGGGAGGCGGTCGAGCGGGTGAGGGCCGGATTCCCCAGCGTGCACATCCTGGTGAACATGGCGTCCGTCTACCGGCCGGTGGCCTGGCAGGACGTGACGCCCAAGGATTGGGAGGAACACTTCGCCGCTCACGTGCTGGGCACGTTCTGGCCCACG
This sequence comes from uncultured Solibacteraceae bacterium, assembly GCA_964541065.1. Lineage (GTDB taxonomy): Bacteria > Acidobacteriota > Terriglobia > Bryobacterales > Bryobacteraceae > VFZS01. The sequence continues at coordinate 6,708 of CAZIRH010000125.1, read as the reverse complement.
CAGCTCCTCGTGCCGCTGATGCCGGCCGGCTCGCACATCATCAATATCGCGGACATCACCTCGGTCGCCAAGGTGCAGCCGGCCAACATGCCTTACGTGGTCACCAAGGCGGCCGTGGCCTCGATGACCCGGGCCATGGCCCTGGAGTACGCCGGCCAAGGACTATTTGTGAACGCGCTGGCTCCGGGGCCCATTCTTCCGCCCGAGGACTTCTCGCCCGAGAAATGGGCGCGCATCCGGGACCGCTCGCCGGTCAAGTATCCGGTCACCGACGAGGAGGCGGTCGAGCAGTACGCGCTGCTGGTGCTGTACCTGTCGATGACCTCCATGAGCACCGGCCAGATCTACGCGCTGGACCAGGGGCAGCATCTGTAGGTCCGAGGCAGCGAGGGATTTTCACCTACGCCGTCCTACGCTTCCCGGTACTTTGGTTATGCCGGCGCGGGCCGGCCCGACGCTCGGCGGCCCGTAGTCAGGCCCTTGGGCGGCGGCGCGCCAACCCGCGGGCGGCGCCGCGCCGGCGGGCAGTCGAAGGCGCGGACCACGCGGATTGCTGTAAAATAGGTTTGTGGTGCCGCGGGCGGAGTACGTTTTGCCCGAGCGTTGTCCCAAGCCAAGTCGAAGGAGCCGTATGCGAGTTCTGGCGCTGATGTGTGGAAAGCTGGCTCTGTGTGCGCTGGTGGGTGTGCTGGCTGCCGCGGCCCAGGAGAAGCCGGGCGCGGCCCCGAGCCAGGCCCCGGCCAAGACCGAGCCTGCCCCTGCCGAGCCGGTGATCGCCGCGCCGGTGGACCCCAGGACGTACAAGCTGGGGGCCGAGGACGTCATCCACGTGCGCGTGTGGCGGGAGCCGGAGCTGAGCGGCGCGGTGGTGGTGCGCCCCGATGGCCAGATCACCCTGCCGCTGATCGGAGACGTGCCCGCCTCCGGGCTGACTCCCCTGGAGCTGGGCGCCCGGATCACCGAGAAGCTGTCGCAGTTCATCAATCGCCCGGACGTGATCGTCTCGGTACAGGCGGTTCGCAGCAAACGGTACTACGTGACGGGCGAAACCTTGCGTCCGGGGGCCTATCCGCTGGTGGTGCCCACCACGGTGCTGGAGGCCCTGACCCAGGCCGGGGGTTTCCGGGAATTCGCCAACACCAAGAACATCGCGGTGCTGCGCGGCAGCAAGCGGTTCAAGTTCAACTACAAGGATGTCATCAAGGGAAAAAACATGAGTCAGAACATCCTGCTCGAGAGCGGCGACTACGTGATCGTGCCTTGAGCGGGGTGCGGGTGGCGGGCCGCCGGCGAGCTGAGTTGCGGGGGCCCGGCGCCACTTGAGTGGAAGCTATGCAAGCGACGCAGGAATACTTAAGCACGCCCCGGCGTCCTTTGGACGTCGAAGACTACATCGACATCATCCGCCGGCACAAGGCCTGGATCATCGCCCCCCTGTTCGCGGGGTTGGTGATTTCCGTGGTGGTGGCTTTCCTCTGGCCGGACAGCTACATTTCGCAGGCGGCCATCCGCGTGCTGCCTTCCCAGGTTCCCGAGAAGCTGGTGCCCACCAACATCAACCTGGAGATGTCGCAGCACATCAACTCCATGGCGTCGGCCATACTCAGCCGCACCATGCTGACCAACATCATCTCCACCTACGGGCTGTACAAGCCGGAACTCAGCCGCCGGCCGATGGAGGACGTTATCGAGGCGATGCAAAGGGCCATCCGGGTCGGCCAGGTGCGCGAAGTCCAGGCGCGCGGCAAGGGGCCGGCGGCGGCGTTCTACATCGCCTTCGAGTACGACAACCGCTATCTGGCGCAGAAAGTGACCCAGGACCTGGCGAGCCGCTTCATCAGCGAGAACGTCCGCACCCGCGCCAATCAGAGCCGGGAAACCACTCAGTTCCTGCGCGACCAGTGGCTGGCCGTCAAGAAGGAGCTGGAGGACCTGGAGAGGCGCCGCACCGACTTCCGGGTGAAGAACGCCGGGCGGTTGCCGGAAGAGCTGGAGACCAACCTGCAAACGCTGCGTTCGCTGGAAACGCAGTTGGGCGGAGTCAACGACGCCCTCAACCGGATCGGCCAGGAGAAGCTGCTGCTGGAGTCGCAGTTGCGGGTGCTGCAAGAGCAGCAGGCGGGTGGAGGCACGGCTTCCGATCCGATCTCCCCCAGCGTCAAGAATGAGCGCCTGACTCAAGTGGAGCGCGAGATTCTGTTCTTGGAGTCGCAACTGTCCGCGTTGCGCGAGCGCTACAAGGATTCTCACCCGGACGTCAGGCGGGTGCAAGCCCAAGTCTCGGGACTGCGAAAAATCCGCGAGGAGCTGCTCCAACCGGAGGAGCCGAAGAAGGCTGAGCCGGTGCCAGCGCGCCGCCCCGTCCTGCCCCAAAAGCGGAGCACCGGGGAATCGGAACTCGCCGTGGCCCGCTTGCAGAGCCAGATCCAGGGCCGCGACATGGACTTGGAGGAGCGCGTCAAGGAGCAGAAGCAACTGAAGGAGATGATCAAGGTCATCCATTCGCGGCTCGAGGCGCGCCCGCTCATGGAACAGCAGTACGCGGACCTGAGCCGCGACCACGAGCTGGCCAAGTCCAAGTACGACGATTTGAACCGGAAGATGTCCCAGTCGGAGATCGCCACGGACCTGGCCAACCGCAACCAGGGAGAGACCCTGGAGATCCTGGACCCCGCCTCCCTACCGGAGAAACCCGCCCAGCCCAAGCGCGAGATGATCGTGGGTGTGGGCGTCGGAGTGGGCCTGATGCTGGGCGCTTTCCTGGCCGGGTTCCGGGAGGTCAAGGACACGTCGCTCAAGAACCTGAAGGACGCGCGGGCTTACACCAACTTACCGGTGCTGGGAACCGTGCCGCTGCTGGAGAGCGACCTGGTGGTGCGACGGCAGAGGCGGCTGGTGTGGCTGGCGTGGTCGGCCGCCTGCCTGGTGGGCGTGCTGGCGATGAGCGGGACGATCTATTACTATTACGCGACCAAGTTGTAGATTGCGCGGAACGCGGATCGCAGGGCGCGGGTCGTGGGAGTCCCCGATTCGCATGCCCCGATCCGGTTCGCACTGGAGACGAGATGAGTCGAGTTCATGACGCATTGCGGCGGGCCGAGCAGCGGGGAACCCCGCTGGCGGATACGGTCGAGGCGGCCGGCGGCTACGCGGTGGAAGGCCGGACCTGGCCCAGCCTCTCCGCGTTCCTGGCGGAGATCGAGGAGGTGCCGTACACGCCGGCGCCGGAAGCGCTGCTGATCGATGACACGCGCCCCCAGGAACCTCCCGGCGAGGAGTTTCGCAGCCTGCGCACCCGGCTGAACCACCTGCAAAAACTCCAGCCCATCCGCAGCGTGGTAGTGACCAGCCCCTCGCCGGCCGAGGGCAAGTCCTTCACCGCGGCCAATCTGGCGCTGGTGGAGTCGCAACTGTCCGGCAACTGGGCCCTGCTGGCGGACTTCGACATGCGCCGCCCGGTGCTCCATAACATGTTCCAGATGGAGCGCGTGCCCGGGCTGACCGACTACCTGCTGGGCAACGTGTCGCTGGCCGGGGCCATGAAGAAGATCGCCGGCAAGAACCTGTGCCTGCTGCCGGCGGGGACCATCGTCAAGAACCCCCTGGAGTTGATGAGTCTCCCGGAGGTGAAGACGCTGATTGGCGAGGTCTCCAAGCTGTTCAGTTGGACCGTTCTGGACAGCCCGCCGCTGCTGCTGTCCGCCGATGCCAACCTGCTGGGCACCTTGACGGATGGCAGCATCCTGGTGGTGCGCATCGGTGCGACCACCATCGACATGGTGACCCGCGCCATGCAGTCGTTGTGCGAGAACAACGTGCTGGGAGTGGTGGTCAACGGCGTGCGGGCCGGGGAGCTGTACAGCAAGTACACCTACTACTACTCGCGCTACCGGTACGCCCACAAGCCCGAGGAAGAGCAGGAAACCCCCGCCGGTTCGGAATCAGAGAGCTGAGCTGGTGGGCGGCCGGGGCGGTGATGACCCTCGGACCGCGCGCCCCAAGCGGAAGGCGTCCGCTCCTCTGTCATGCGTATGGGAAGTCACGGCTGGGCGGCCTCCCAGGCCTGTCGCTGCCTGGCGGGTCTGGAGACCGGGGTATGGGCCGGCCTGGCCACGCTGGGCTGGTTCCTGCTGACCGCGGCCTGGTCGCACCATTCCGTGTGGTTGGTCCCCAACCGGCTGGGCTCGCTGCTGCACCCGGCAGGAGACTGGCGGGCGGGATTCCAGGCTGCCACCCTGGTGGGGACGGCGCTGCACCTGTTCAGCTCCGGGGTAGTGGGGATCCTGTTCGCCTGCCTGGCGGGGGAGGGGCGCCGGCGCCTGCGGATGAGCCTGCTGAGCATGGCGACCGGGCTGCTATGGTGCTACCTCTCCTACGCCTTGTTCTGGAAGCGGTTGCTGCCGCCGGCCCCCGGCCCGTCACCCTCGCTGCTGGCGGCCTATCTGGTTTTTGGGCTGGTGCTGGGCTGCTATTCCGGGCGCTTGCGTTCGGCGGAACGTTGTTTCCTGGGCGAAGCCCCGCCCCCCGGAGGCACGGGCCCGCCGCCAGAAGAGCCCTCCGGTGGCTGAGAGGGCGCGGGCCGTTGTGCACCGAGAGCTGGGCTGGAAAACCGCAGCAGCGTGGCTCAGAGGCGAGGGGGCCACTGCTGCCGGCCGTGAAAGACCGCGATGAGTTCCAGGCGGGCGCCGCGAACCCGATAGGGAATCACATAGGGGGTGTCGGGGACCACCAGCTCGCGGGTTCCGACCACCCGGCCGGGCCGGCCCAGGTGCGGGTGCCCAGCCAGCAACTCCACGCTGGCGAGCAGCCTTTCGGCCACGCGAGTGGCGGCGTCCGGATTGTCCTGGGCGATGTAGTCCCGGAGGTGGCGCAGATGCCGCAGGGCCCGGCGGGACCAGACGATTCTCATTGGGGAGCGCTGGTTTCGTCGGGCTTGCCCCAGGAACGGAGCCACCTGGAAACCCGCTCGTGGCTCGCGGTGCGGCCTTCCTCGAGGTCTCTCAAGCCCGCCTGGATCTCTCCGAGCTGCCACTCCTCCGCCTCGACGTAAGCGGCAATGGCCTCCGCGGCGAGGAACGATTTGGAACGCTTGGAGCGGGTGGCCAGCGCCTCCAGCCGCTGGCGCACCTTGGAGTCAATGCGAACCGACAGCGTGGTAGTCATAGGGGTCTGTGCTCATCTGTATACAGGATAGCACAGCACCCCTCATGAACTGGCCGCGGGCTCTGGTGAGGGGAGTTCCAGGGCGCGCGCACGCAGCACCTTGAGGCGGTCGCGGAGCTGGGCGGCGCGCTCGAACTCGAAGCGTTTGGCGGCCTCGCGCATCTGCTCTTCGAGCTCTCCCAGGTAGCGCTCGAGTTGCTCTGGAGCCAGCTTCTCGACCTCCGGTTCCTCTTCCAGCGGCACGGTGACGTAGTCGGCCTCGGCCACCGCCACCAGGCTCATGTCGATGGGCTTGATGATGGACTGGGGGACGATGTGATGGGCTTCGTTGTAGTCCGTCTGGATCCTGCGACGGCGATTGGTCTCGTCGAGGGCCCTGCGCATGCTCTCGGTCATCACGTCGGCGTAGAGGATGGCCTTGCCGTTGAGGTTGCGGGCGGCGCGGCCGATGGTCTGGATGAGGGAGCCGGAGGAGCGGAGGAAGCCTTCCTTGTCGGCGTCCAGGATGGCCACCAATGACACCTCCGGCAGGTCCAGGCCTTCGCGCAGGAGGTTGACGCCGATCAGAACATCGAACTCGCCGCGGCGCAGGTCGCGCAGAATCCTCACGCGGTCCAGGGTGCCCACTTCCGAGTGCAGGTAGGTGCAGCGCACGCCCACTTCGGAGTAGTACTCGGCCAGGTCTTCGGCCATGCGCTTGGTGAGCGTGGTAACCAGCACGCGCTCGCCTTGTTCGGCGCGGCGGCGGATCTCCCCGAGCAGGTCGTCCACCTGGCCCCGGATGGGCCGCACCTCGACCTGCGGGTCCACCAGGCCGGTGGGACGGATGACCTGCTCGGCCACCACGCCCGCGGACTTGGTCAGCTCATAAGGCCCCGGCGTGGCCGAGACGTGGATCACTTGGCTGACCCGGTGCTCGAACTCCTCGAAGGTGAGCGGGCGGTTGTCCAGAGCGCTGGGCAGGCGGAAGCCGTAAGCGACGAGGGTCTCCTTGCGGGAGCGGTCGCCGTGGTACATGCCGTGAAGCTGGGGCACGGTCTGGTGGCTTTCGTCGATAAACACCAGGGCGTCGTGGGGCAGGTAGTCGAGCAGGGTGGGCGGGGCCTCGCCGGGCAGGCGCCCGGAGAAGTGGCGCGAGTAGTTCTCGATGCCGTGGCAGTAGCCGATCTGGCGGATCATCTCCAGGTCGAAGCGGGTGCGCTGCCAGAGGCGCTGCGCTTCCACCAGCTTGCCCTGCCGCTCCAGTTCGGCGTGCCACCACTCCAGCTCGGCTTCGATCGAGGCCAGGGCCTTCTCGCGGGTTTCCTCGCTCATCACGTAGTGCGAGGCGGGGTAGATGGGCAGGCGCAGGTAGGTCTGGCGCACCTGGCCGAGCAGCGGGTCGATCTGGCAGAGGTTCTCGATCTGGTCGCCCCACAGCTCGATGCGGTAGGCGTAGTCCTCGTAGGTGGGGAACAGCTCGATGACGTCGCCGCGCACGCGAAAAGCGCCGCGCTTGAAATCCTCGTCGTTGCGCTGGTAGAGGATCTCGACCAGCCGCTGGAG
>CAZIRH010000124.1:0-11282 GCA_964541065.1 uncultured Solibacteraceae bacterium | reverse complement strand
GGCACGGTCACCGAGATCATCGAGTAGGGGCCGGGCCTACCTGGCCCCGGCGGGAGAGACACCGAGCATGCCGCGCGAGATCATCACCCTTCAGTGTGTGGAGTGCAAGAGGCGCAACTACACCACCACCAAGAACAAGAAAACCACCAGCGACCGGCTGGAACTCAAGAAGTACTGCCCCTTCTGCCGGAAGCACCAGGCACACCGGGAGATCAAGTAGGCCGGCAGATCGGGTAAACTAGGTTATGGCCCCGGTTTCCCATGGCCGGGGCGGGCGGCCCTTCGCAGGGGCGTAGGTTTAACGGTAGACCGGCGGTCTCCAAAACCGCGAGTGGGGGTTCGAATCCCTCCGCCCCTGCCAGCTCTTCCTGCGTGGCGGGGCCGGCCGGACGGGACAAGCGGCACAGATGGAAAACAAGTCATTCGGTCAGAAGGTCGCAGAACGCTGGAACGGGGTCAAGGAATTCTTCGTGGACCTGCACACCGAGATGCGGCGCGTCACCTGGCCCAGTCGCAAACAGGTGCAGGCGACCACCCTGGTGGTGATCGTGGCGGTGTTTGCCTTCGCCGCCTATTTCTGGGTGGTTGATCTGGCGCTGGGCCGGACCATCACCAAGGTGTTCAATCTTTTCGCCGGGACGTAGACGGGGCCCGTATGGCAGAGACAGAAGAGCTGAAGATCCCTGACGAGCCGGGCGAGCAGCCTCCCGAGCAGCCGGCGGAGGAGCCCCAGGCAGAGACCGCAGCCGGCGAGCCGGAGGCCGGCCTCGTGGCGGTCGAGGAAGGCGCCGAGGAGCAAGCGGTGGAAGAGGCCGGGCCCCCGGCCGTGGCCGCGCCGCTGGAGCCCTCCGGCAAGAACTGGTACATCATCCACACCTACTCGGGCTTCGAGCAGAAGGTGGCGGATTCGCTGCGCAGCCGCGCCCAGGCCTTCGGCTACGCGGACCGCATCGGGCAGATCCTTATTCCCACCGAGGAGGTGGTCGAGGTCCGCGGAGGCAAGAAGGTCACCAGCAAGCGCCTGATGTATCCCGGCTATGTGCTGGTGGAGATGGAAATGGACGACGACCTCTGGCATGCCGTCAAGTCCACCCCGCGCGTCACCGGTTTTGTGGGCGGCGGCAACACGCCGGTGCCCCTGAGCGCCAACGAGGTCAACGACGTTCTGTACCGCCAGGCCAGCTCCGCCGAGCGCCCGCGTCCCAAACAGACCTTCGAGAAGACCGAAACCGTGCGCATCACCGACGGTCCCTTCACCAACTTCTCGGGCAAGGTGGACGAGGTCAACACCGAGCGGAACACGGTGCGCGTGCTGGTGACCATCTTCGGGCGCGCCACGCCGGTCGAGCTGGAATTCGGGCAGGTGGAGAAGATCTAGAGAATGGCAAAGAAAGTTACCGCACAGGTGAAGCTGCAAATCCCGGCCGGCAAGGCCACCCCGGCGCCGCCGGTGGGCACGGCCCTGGGTCCCCAGGGCGTCAACATCATGGAGTTCTGCAAGGCCTTCAACGCCAAGACCTCCGCCAAGGACCAGGAAGGCCTCATCATCCCGGTGGTCATCACCGTCTTCTCGGACCGCTCTTTCACCTTCGTAGTGAAGACGCCCCCGGTGCCCGTGCTAGTCAAACGCGCGTGCAGCCTGGCCAAGGGCTCCCCCGAGCCCAACAAGTCGAAAGTGGGCCAGATCACGCTGAAGCAGGTCGAGGAAATCGCCCGGCTGAAAATGCCGGATCTGAACTGCTTCACCGTGGACGCGGCCATCAACTGCGTCAAGGGCACGGCCCGTAGCATGGGCGTGGAAGTGGTCTGAGAGCTCGCGGAAAAGGCCGCGGCGCCGGTTCTCCATGTGGGACAGGCGGTCGCTTGCGACCCGCAGCCGGGTTTCGCCTGTCGTGGGCCGCTGCGGCCCGCCACCTCCCCCCGGCCGGCGCGGGCGGTTGGACTTCCGCCCCCGCGGTTTGGTACAGTAATGGTTTCAATCCCAACGGCAATTCCCTCCATGGGAGGTGGAGGCCTGAAACGGCCGAAACCGTTTGGACCACGAGGAGACCATGGCACGCAAATCAGGCAAACAGTATCAGGCTGCGGCCACCGCGGTCCTGCGCGAACCCCACTCGCTCGAGGAGGGCGTGGCGCTGGTGCAGAAGGTCAAGTTCGCCAAGTTCGACGAGACCGTCGAGGTGCACCTGCGCCTGGGGGTGGACCCCAAGCACGCCGACCAGATGGTGCGCGGCACCGTGGTGCTGCCCAACGGCCTGGGCAAGTCCAAGCGGGTGCTGGTCATCGCCTCCGGCGAGCGCCAGAAGGATGCCGAAGAAGCCGGCGCCGACTTCGTGGGCGGCGAGGAGATGGTGCAGAAGGTCCAGGGCGGCTGGATGGACTTCGACGCCGTCGTCGCCACGCCCGACATGATGCGCTTGGTGGGCCGTCTGGGCAAGCTGCTCGGCCCGCGCGGGCTGATGCCCAACCCCAAAACCGGCACCGTGACCATGGAAGTCGCGCGGGCCGTGCGCGAGATCAAGGCCGGTAAAGTCGAGTTCCGCGTGGACAAGACCGGCATCATCCATGCCCCCGTCGGCAAGACCAGTTTCGCCACGGACAAGCTGATTGAGAACGCCCAAAGCCTGATTCAGGCGGTGGTGAAGGCCAAGCCGGCGGCGGCCAAGGGCAAGTACGTCAGGAGCGCCACGCTCTGCTCGACCATGGGGCCGGGGGTCCGCCTGGATGTGACCCCCTACAACGCGCGGGTGCAGTAGCCGGGCAGGCGCGGAGGCAGGCAGATGAAGAAGCGATCGGACAAGCACCGGGAAGTCGAGTCCTTGCGGCGGGAACTGGAGCGCTGCCGCCACTGGTTTGTGGCTGGCTTCGAGAGGCTCACCGTGGCGCAGGACTTCGAGCTGCGCAAGACCGTGCGCGGCGCCGGCGGGCGCTACCAGGTGATCAACAACAACCTGGCCGAGAAGGCGGCCGAGGGCACGCCCGCCGCGAACCTGCTCAAGGGACTGGTGGGCATGACCTCGCTGGCCAGCACCGGCTCGGACCCGGTCGCCCTGGCCAGGGCTCTGACCACGTACGCCAAGAGCAACCCCAGCTTCACCTTCAAGGCGGGGCTGGTCGAGGGACGGGTCATTGACGTGGCGGCCATACAGCAGTTGGCCAACCTTCCCTCCCGCGAGGAGATGCTGGCCAAGCTGCTGTTTCTGATCCAGGCCCCGGCCCAGCGGCTGGTCTCGGCTCTGAGCGGGGTGGGGCGCAACCTGGCGGTGGTCATCGACCAGGGCGTGCAGGAGAACAGGTTCCAAGGAGTCTAGACAAATGGCGGACATAAACGCGATTGCGGACCAGATTCAGGGGCTGAGCCTGCTGGAAGCCTCCGATCTCGTCCGGCTGCTCGAGCAGCGGCTGGGTGTGTCGGCGGCGGCGGCCACGGCGGCGGCGGCGCCCGTGGCGGCAGCCGCCACGGCAGCGCCAGCGGCGGAGGAGAAGACCGAGTTCACCGTGCTCCTGGCGGCGGCCGGACCCAACAAGATCAACGTCATCAAGGCCGTCCGCGAGGTGACCAGCCTGGGGCTGAAGGAAGCCAAGGATCTGGTGGACGGGGCGCCCAAGCCCATCAAGGAAGCCGTCGGCAAGGACGAGGCGGAAGCCATCCGGAAGAAGTTCACCGAAGTCGGCGCCACGGTGGAAGTGACGTAGGCCACCCGCCGGCGCCGGCCATGCCGCGGTGGGCGGCCAGGACGCGCCAAATGCCGGGCGGCGGGGGATTTGACGTGCGAGCGAGGAGTCTGCTACACTAGTAGCGATAGCCGAGCGGACTTTCCACGACCAGTGCCAGTGAACCGAGACTCTACTTGTGTCTTCAGGCGGCCTGAAGTCTCGCCGGGTTTGTCTCTCCACGCGCCTCTGGCGGTTGCTGCTGCATCGTGGGCCCGCCTCGCCCGGGCGGTGTGGTCCCGGTTCACCGTATCCTTCGGCGGCCGTCGCGCCGGCAGAATGCCGTTCCGGCGGCGCGGCGGACGGCTCATTCGCGTTTGAGGGTTTCGTAGCTGTGGCGGTGCCTCAGCCTGGTGGCTGCAAGGAGTCATGCGCAGATGCTGAATACGGTCAGTGGCGTTCCTAAGGAACGCATCGACTTTTCCCGCATCAAGACCTCGATCCCCATCCCCAACCTGATCGAGGTGCAGAAGCGCTCCTACGAGCGTTTTCTCCAGATGGACCTGCTGCCCAGCGAGCGGGACGACATCGGGCTGCAAAGCGTCTTCAATTCCGTTTTCCCCATCACCGACTTCCGCGGGCTGAGCCAGTTGGAGTTCGTCGACTACTCCATCGGCAACTGGGAGTGCAAGTGCGGGAACCTGAAAGGGCTGCATCACCTGCGTTCCACCTGCCGCAATCCCAGTTGCGGCTCCACCATCCGCACCGACCCCTATCACGCCGGCGAGGTGCTCTGTCACCATTGCGGCACCTTCAACCGCAACATCGTGACCTTCTGCAACCGCTGCGGCGACCCGGTGTGCTTGCAGCTCAAGTACGACGTGGCCGAGTGCGAGGAGCGGGGCATGACCTACGCGGCGCCGCTGAAGGTCACCATCCGCCTGACCGTCTACGACAAGGACAGCGAGAGCGGGGCCCGCACGGTCCGCGACATCAAGGAGCAGGAGGTCTTCTTCGGCGAGATCCCGCTGATGACCGACAACGGCACCTTCATCATCAACGGGACCGAGCGGGTGATCGTCTCGCAGTTGCACCGTTCCCCCGGCGTGTTCTTCGAGCGCGTGGCGGCCCAGGGATACTACCTGGGCAAGATCATTCCCTACCGTGGAAGCTGGGTGGAATTCGAGTACGACGTCAAGAACCTGCTGCACGTGCGCATCGACCGCAAGCGCAAGTTCTACGGCACGGTGTTTCTGCGGGCCCTGGGGCTGAAGAGCGACGAGCAGATCCTGCGCACCTTCTACCGGGTGGACCGGATCTCCATCAAGAACGGCCGCCTGTTCTGGCACGTGCTGCCGGCCTCCAAAGACAGGGAGGCCCAGCCCAGCAGCCTGCTGGGGGTGAAGCTGACCCTCCCGGTCACCGGGCGGGGCGGGGAAACCGTGGTACCCGCGGGCAAGAAGGTCACCGCGGCGCTGCTCCGGGAGATCCAGAAGGCCCGCCTCGAGCAGTTGGAAGTGGCCCCGGCCGACCTGGAAGGGGCCTTTGCGGCCGCCGACGTGGTGGACATGTCCACCGGCGAGGTGCTGCTGGACGCCAACCAGGAGTTGACGCCCGCGGCCGTCTCCCGGTTCGTGGAGGCCGGCATCCCCGGCTTCGAGATCTTGTTCCCCGAGCGGGACGACGCCGGCACGGTCATCTGCGCCACCCTGAAGAAGGACCCGGTCAAGACGCAGAGCGACGCCCTGCTGGAGATCTACCGCAAGCTGCGCCCGGGCGATCCCCCCACCCTGGACACGGCCAACCAGTTGTTCCAGGGCATGTTCTTCGACCACCGCAAGTACGACTTCTCGCGCGTGGGCCGCATGAAGTTCAACATCAAGCTGTATGACCGCGCCGACGCCACCCCCCTGGACCGGCGTACCCTCGAGCCCGAGGACTTCTTCGCCGTCATCCGCTACCTGCTGAAGCTGCGCCGAGTGTCGGCCTTGCAGGTGGACGATATCGACCACCTGGGCAACCGGCGCGTGCGCGCCGTCGGCGAGCTGCTGGAGAACCAGTTCCGTATCGGCTTGGTGCGCATGGAACGGGCCATCAAGGAGAAGATGTCGGTCTACCAGGAGATGTCCACGGCCATGCCGCACGACCTGGTGAACGCCAAGCCCGTGATGGCCGCCATCCGGGAGTTCTTCGGCTCCAGCCAGCTTTCGCAGTTTATGGACCAGACCAACCCGCTGTCGGAGATCACCCACAAGCGGCGGCTGTCGGCGCTGGGTCCCGGCGGGCTGTCCCGAGAACGGGCCGGGTTCGAGGTCCGCGACGTCCACGCCACCCACTACGGGCGCATCTGCCCCATCGAGACGCCGGAGGGGCCCAACATCGGGCTGATCTCCTCGCTGTCCTGTTACGCCCGCATCAACGAGTACGGCTTCATCGAGAGTCCCTACCGCAGGGTCATCAGCGGGGTGGTCATCGACGAGGTGCGCATCACCAACCCCGGCGACACCCATTTCAAGGTCGGTCAGGTCATCGAGCGCAAGGAGGCCGAGCGGGTCAACCGCGATCTGAGTGCGCGCAAGCAGGGGGCCGAGTTCGAGGCCCATCCCCACTACCTGTCGGCCTGGGAGGAGGACAAGTACGTCGTGGCCCAGGCCAACGTGGAGCTCGACGAGAAGGGGGGCATCGTGCCCGACCTGGTCAACGCCCGCCAGGCCGGCAACACCATGCTGAAGCACTGCGAAGAGATCGAGTACATGGACGTCAGTCCCAAGCAGCTCGTCTCGGTGGCCACCAGCCTGATCCCCTTCCTGGAGAACGATGACGCCAACCGCGCCCTCATGGGTTCCAACATGCAGCGCCAGGCCGTCCCTCTGCTGCGCACCGAGGCGCCCTATGTGGGCACCGGCATGGAGCGGGTGACGGCGCGCGACTCCGGCGCGGTGGTCCTGTGCAAGCGCTCGGGAGTAGTGGACTCGGTGGACTCCGAGCGCATCATCGTGCGCGTCGAGGGCAACGTCCACGAGGGCCAACTGTCCCGCGAGGTGGGCGCCGACATCTACCAGCTCATCAAGTTCAAGCGCTCCAACCAGAACACCTGCATCAGCCAGAAGCCCATTGTGCGCCGGGGCCAGCGCGTGCGCAAGGGCGAGGTGCTGGCGGACGGGCCCTGCACCGACTCGGGCGAGCTGGCGCTGGGACGCAACGTCCTGGTGGCCTTCATGCCCTGGCGGGGGTACAACTTCGAGGATGCCGTGGTGGTCAGCGAGAAGCTGGTCAAGGACGACTACTACACCTCCATCCATATCGAGGAGTTCGAGATCGAGGCCCGCGACACCAAGCTGGGGCCGGAGGAGATCACCCGCGATATCCCCAACATCGCCGAGAGCTTCCTGCGCAATCTGGACGACAGCGGCATCATCCGCATCGGGGCCACGGTCAAGCCGGGCGACATCCTGGTGGGCAAGGTCACGCCCAAAGGCGAGACCCAGCTTACCCCCGAAGAGAAGCTGCTGCGCGCCATCTTCGGCGAGAAGGCCGGCGACGTCAAGGACGCCTCGCTGTACTGCCCGCCGGGCATCGAGGGCACGGTGGTGGACTGCAAGGTCTTCTCGCGCAAAGGGGCCGAGCTGGATGAGCGCTCCAAGCTGATCCAGGAGGAGCAGATCGAGCGCCTGATGCGCAACCTCGAGGACGAGAAGCGCATCCTGGGCGACGAGCGCGCCAAGCGCCTGGCGGGCCTGCTGGCGGGCAAGCAGCTCCTCGCCGACCTGCACGACGAGAAGACCAACAAGCGGCTGCTCACCAAGGACACCGAGCTCACCCGCGAGGTGGTCGAACGCCTGCGCGCCCGCGACCTGAAGCGCCTGAAGCTCAAGGACAAGGAGCCGCGCCTGAACGAGCAGATCGACGAGGTCGAGGAGATGACCTCGCGCCAGATCGCCGTTCTGGAGAAGATCACCGAGGAGAAGGTCGGCAAGCTGAAGAAGGGCGACGAGCTGCCGCCGGGCGTCATCAAGCTGGTCAAGGCCTACATCGCCATGAAGCGCAAGCTCAGCGTGGGCGACAAGATGGCCGGCCGGCACGGCAACAAGGGCGTGATCGCCAAGATCGTTCCCGACGAGGACATGCCCTACCTGCCCGACGGCACGCCGGTCGAGATCGTGCTCAACCCGCTGGGCGTCCCCTCCCGCATGAACGTGGGCCAGATCCTGGAAACCCACCTGGGCTGGGCGGCCCGCAAGCTAAGCCGCTACTATTCCACTCCGGTCTTCGACGGGGCCATGGAGCGGGATATCAAGCAGCAGTTGCAGGAGGCCAGCCTGCCGCTCTCGGGCAAGGCCCTGCTGTGCGACGGTCTGACCGGGCAGCCCTTCGAGCAGCCGGTCACCGTGGGCTACATCTACATGATGAAGCTGTCGCACCTGGTGGACGACAAGATCCACGCACGTTCCATCGGGCCTTACTCGCTGATCACCCAGCAGCCGCTGGGTGGCAAGGCCCAGTTCGGGGGCCAGCGCTTCGGCGAGATGGAGGTGTGGGCGCTGGAAGCTTACGGGGCCGCCTACATCCTCCAGGAGCTGCTGACCGCCAAGTCCGACGACGTCTACGGGCGGGCCAAGATCTACGAAGCCATTGTGAAGGGGGAGGCCGCCGCCGAGCCGGGCGTGCCCGAGTCCTTCAACGTGCTGATCCGCGAATTGCAGTCCCTGTGTCTGGACGTGGAGCTGATGAAGAGGCCGCGCGAGGCGCTGGACACCGCGCTGGCGGCGGACTGAGGGTAGGAGTCAGGAGTCAGAAGGAGGCAGCATTGTACCGATCCTCTCCTTATGATCGAGCGAATCTGATTGCGGACTTTGATTCGATCCGCATCAGCCTGGCCTCTCCGGAGAAGATCCGCAGTTGGTCGCACGGGGAAGTCACCAAGCCGGAGACCATCAACTACCGGACCTTCAAGCCGGAGCGGGACGGCCTGTTCTGCGCCCGCATCTTCGGTCCGGTGGCGGACTGGGAGTGCCTGTGCGGCAAGTACAAGCGCATGAAGCACCGCGGGGTCATCTGCGACAAGTGCGGGGTCGAGGTGACGCTCTCCCGGGTGCGGCGCGAGCGCCTGGGGCACGTCGAGCTGGCCAGCCCCTGCTCCCACGTGTGGTTCTTCAAGGGCCTGCCCAGCCGCATCGGCTACTTGCTGAACATCACCCTCCGCGAGCTCGAGCGCGTCCTGTACTTTGAAGCCTACGTGGTGGTGGATCCGGGCGAAGTCCCGGCCCTGGCCCAGGCCGACGTCATCAACGACGAACGCAAGCGGGAGCTGGAGAAGGAGCACCCGGGCAAGTTCGTGGCCATGATGGGCGCCGAGGGCATCAAAGAGCTGCTCCGCAAGGTGGACCTGGACGCCCTGAGCCAGGAGCTGCGCGACCGCATGCAGACCGAGCTCTCCCAGCAGAAAAAGCTCAAGCACGCCAAGCGGCTGCGCGTGGTCGAGAGCTTCCGCAAGTCCGGCAACAAGCCGGAGTGGATGATCCTGGACGCCATCCCGGTCATCCCCCCCGAGCTGCGGCCGCTGGTTCCCCTGGACGGCGGGCGCTTCGCCACCTCCGATCTGAACGACCTCTACCGGCGGGTCATCAACCGCAACAACCGGCTCAAGAAGCTCATCGAGTTGCATGCCCCGGACGTGATCGTCCGCAACGAAAAGCGCATGCTCCAGGAGGCCGTGGACGCGCTGTTCGATAACGGCCGCCGCGGCCGGGTGCTGCGCGGCGCCAACAACCGGCCCTTGAAATCGCTCTCCGACAACCTCAAGGGCAAGCAGGGCCGCTTCCGCCAGAACCTGCTGGGCAAGCGCGTGGATTACTCGGGCCGCTCGGTGATCGTGGTGGGCCCGGATCTGAAGCTGAACCAGTGCGGGCTGCCCAAGAAGATGGCCCTGGAGCTGTTCAAGCCCTTCATCTACCACCGGCTCGAGCAGCGCGGGCACTGCACCACCATCAAGCAGGCCAAGGAACTGGTCGAGCAGCAGGACCCGGTGGTGTGGGACATCCTCGAAGAGGTCATCAAGGACCATCCCATCCTGCTGAACCGCGCGCCCACGCTGCACCGGCTGGGCATCCAGGCCTTCGAGCCGGTGCTGGTCGAGGGCAAGGCCATCCGCATCCACCCGCTGGTGTGCACGGCCTTCAACGCGGACTTCGACGGGGACCAGATGGCGGTGCACATCCCGCTATCGCCGGAGGCGCAGATCGAGGCGGCCACCCTCATGCTGTCCTCGAACAACATCCTCTCCCCGGCCCACGGCGCTCCCATCGCCGTGCCCAGCCAGGACATGGTGCTGGGCCTTTACTACCTCACCAAGGCGCGCCCGGGCAGCAAGGGCGAGGGCAAAAAGTTCGCCTCGCCGGAGGAAGTACTGATCGCCCTCGAGATGGGCGAGGTCGAGACGCTCACCCCCGTCAAGCTGCGCTACAGCGGGAAGGTCCTGGACCTGGACAAGGCCTTCGACAACCAGAACATCCTGCACACCGAGCCGGTCGAGTACACCAAGTCGGAGATGGAGACCACCGTGGGGCGCGTCATCCTCAATGACGTCCTGCCCGAGGACATGCCCTTCGTCAACGGGCTGCTCAAGAAGAAGGGGCTCACCCAACTGGTGCAGTACTGCTATCTCCGCTTCGGCCTCCCCTCCACCGTCCAGGTGCTGGACAAGGTCAAGGACCTGGGCTTCTATTACGCCACCCGCGCCGGCATCTCCATCGGCATCGACGACATGGTGGTGCCGCAGCAGAAGGCGGCCCTGGTTCGCGAGGCCGAGCGCGAGGTCATGAACGTGCAGGCCCAGTACCAGGAAGGGGCCATCACCAACGGCGAGCGCCTCAACAAGATCATCGAGATCTGGTCCAAGGTCACCGAGCGCGTCTCCGAGGAGATGTTCAAGGTGATGGAGGAGGACGACCGCACCGGCCGCTACCTCAACCCCATCTACATCATGGCGGACTCCGGCGCGCGCGGCTCCAAGCAGCAGATCCGGCAACTCTCGGGCATGCGCGGGCTGATGGCCAAGCCCTCCGGCGACATCATCGAGACCCCCATCACGGCCAACTTCCGCGAGGGCCTGAACGTGTTGCAGTACTTCATCTCCACGCACGGCGCGCGCAAGGGCCTGGCCGACACCGCGCTGAAGACGGCCGACTCCGGCTACCTCACCCGCCGCCTGGTGGACGTGGCCCAGGACGTCATCGTCACCGAGTTCGACTGCGGCACCGCCAACGGCATCTACGTCGAGCCTATCGTGGAGTCGGGCGAGATCATCGAGCCGCTGCGCGACCGCATCGTGGGCCGGGTGGTCCTGGAAGACCAGTTGGACTACGAGGGCAACCTGATCGTGGGAGTCAACCAGGAGATCAGCGAGGAGCTGGCGGCGGCCATCCAGTTGGCGGGCATCGAGCGGGTGAAGATCCGCTCGGTGCTGACCTGCGAGTCCAAGCGCGGCGTGTGCCAGCTTTGCTACGGGCGCAACCTGGCTACCGGGCGGCTGGTCGAGCGCGGCGAGGCGGTGGGGGTGATCGCGGCGCAATCCATCGGCGAGCCGGGCACGCAGCTCACCATGCGCACCTTCCACATCGGCGGCGCGG
>CAZIRH010000123.1:0-11294 GCA_964541065.1 uncultured Solibacteraceae bacterium | reverse complement strand
TTCGAACACCGCCTCCACCAGTTTCACCGGAATTGGCGCGACCGCCAGGACGGACGCCAGGCGCAGGAAGTCCATCCCCTCTTCCCCCAGGAGCCGTATGCTCTTGAGCAGCGTGCCGCTGATGCTCCGCTCGTGACCTGTGGGCAGGCTCTCCCGGAGCTCGGCGCCGAACTCCACGGCGTCCACATCGGGCCTGCTCAACTCCTCCAGGTACTCGGCAAAGCTCTGCGTCCCCTTGGCCAGGAAGCTCCCTGCCACTTCGATGGCCAGCGGATGGCGCCCCAGTTCCCTGACGATCTGCTGCGCGGCGTCTTCTTCCGGGCTTCCTTGTGGCTTACGGTGACCGGTCAGTAGTTGCCAGGCTTCGTTTTCGGGGAGCACGTCCAGGTCGAGATGTCCCCCGACGGCGCCGTACTCCGCGCTGCGCGTGGTGATGAGCGTGGAGGCGCCGCCCCACTGCGCGTTCCAGCGCTTCTCGATCTCCTCCGGTTTGAGTCCCGACGGCAAGTCGTCCACGATCCACAGGCACGGCCGGCCGTTTCCCTCTAACCGGCGCCAGAAGGCCGTCTCCACTTCCTCCGGCTTCCGCCCTTCCACCTGCACCCCCGCGCGCACGGCAAAGCCGCGGATCTGGTCCTGCCGCAACGCTTCGCGGGCCTGAGGGTCCAGCGGCCCCTTGGTGTCGTCATTGCCGTACGCGTTGAGCCAGAACACGCCGCCCGGGTAGGCCGGCCCGAAGCGGATGGCGTATTCGCGAGCCAGCAGGCTCTTGCCATTGCCGCCCAACCCCCGCACCTGCGCGGCCGCCTGACCGACCACCCCCGTGATGATGCTCATCCGGTTGGCGGTGAGCTGGCCGTGCAGGTCCCAGAATTCGCGTACCCGGCCGACAAACCGCGCCGCTTCCACCGGGGCCATGCCGAGATAGGTCGGCATCACGGGCGACCCCGCGCCGGCCAGCACCCCCTCGAGAGAATCCACATGCCGCCGGATCTTCCCGGCCAGCGTGGCGAATCCCGCTGGGTCCGGGCGCCATCCCATCGACTGCTGCTCGCCGAGCACCTTGGGAAGATGGTCGAAGTTGGCCTCCGGGTTGATCACCAGCACGCGCCCATAAGGCTGTTCCCCCATCTGCTGTGCCGCGATCCAGGCCGCGGTGATCTCCTGCTGGCAAGGCCGGCTGAGCGGGTAGTTGGGCGAGTAGAACGCAATCAGCGCTTTCGACGACGCCAGCCCCCGGCGAATCTCCGCGGTGATGGAGGCGTTGTCGGGGAGATCCGTTTGGTCCCGCCACACTCGTACCCCCGCCTCCTCCAGGGCGTCCAGCAACGGCTGCGCCCTGGCGAGGTCCTTGCGCCGGTAGCTGAAGAAGACGTCGTAGATCGCGCTCACGCCGCTGTGGCCAGGTATATCACACGGGCCGGCCACCGCGGCACGTCCTTCTCAGCGCATCATCACGCTTCCAAACGCTGCCGGGCTCCTGAAGTTGGGGACCTGGAACGAATCTGTGGAAAAGCCCAAGGTTTGGTAGCGCTAACGGGAATCGAACTCTTTAATCCCTCTCCCGGGTGGTGCCACCGAGCCCTGGGCCATTCATTCCGTTCACAACCAGGAACGCAAAACCCAACCAGTGCCGCCCCGTTTCGCCGGCGTGGCTGCAAATGGTTGGACGCCAGGATGGGGTTGGGGTGCCACAAAGACCGTGAAACAGCCGACCATGGGATCAACGAGGGCAAGCGGACGCTGAGGACGAAGCGGCTGATTTCTGGCTGCTGCTGGCGGAGAGCCATCTGACGCGGCCGCTGTTCGGGGCCATGCTGCGGCGGATCTGGGCGCTGCCGGTGCCGGCGGGGTTGAGGCTGCGGGTGACGGGTGACAAGCTGGCCAAGAAAGGAGGCAGGGGCGGAGCGGTGTCTGTGGAATCAGACAGAGAAGCAGGAGTTGCTTCCTCTGCGGTGGCGCGGATGGGCAGAACCAGTCCTTGCGAAAGCACGTGAGGGATCCAGGAAGGAGACCTGCGCTCCTCCGGCCTCAAGAGCGGCGTATTGGCATATACTTGCTCTCAGACCCGGAGACCGAACTGGGAATCCCGGGGGGAAAGGTGGCTGAATGGCGTTGACCTCATCCGACCCACTGCGACAGCGAGCCGCGGGTGGCGGACTCCAGCTTCTTTCAAGCGCTGAATGTGTAATGCCCGTCGCGATCCCACGTCGTACTGCCTGCCGCGTTGCGTAATGAAGAACTCACTCTGGCGAACCATCGCGAAGTCCCTGGGGCTTGCGGGAGCCGTGATCATAGGCGTCGTGGGGGCCCGGACGGTGCAATTGTCTCACGCCGGTCGCTGCTCCCTGGTGGGGACCTTGCACTGGCAGTATCATAACTATCGGCTTCGCCGTTCGATAGACGCATTCCGCAGAGCCAATTCCCTGGTTCGGCGAGATCCCGCTGGCTTCGATCTCTGGAAGACCCCCAAAGGCAGCTTCTGGGTACCCCAGGGAAACGACTCGACCCTCCCGCTGGAGTTGGCGGAACAGAAGTTGCACATTTATGGGCATCCGCCCTTTTCGGTGCGGCGTGGTGACATTGTCCTCGACTGCGGCGCCGGAGTGGGCGTATACGCAATGGAAGCTCTCGCGGCCGGCGCCGCGCAAGTGATTGCCATCGAGCCCGTTCCGGAAAACATCGAATGCCTGCGGCGGAATCTCGGTCGGGACATCGAGGCCGGCCGTGTGCTTGTGTACCCCAAGGGCGTGTGGGACCGCGACGCGGTCTTGAGTCTGCGAGTGAATCCGACCTTCTCGGGTATGAGCAGTCTGGTGCTTGAGAAAAACCGGGTCGCCAGTGCCGTCACGGTGCCTCTTACCACGATCGATCACCTGGCCGAGGAGCTCCGGCTCCAGCGGGTCGATTTCATCAAGATGGATATCGAAGGCGCGGAGCAGCCCGCCCTTGCGGGTGCGCAGCGCGTGATCGCGCGGTACCGGCCCCGGTTGGCGATCTCTGTGTATCACCGGCCCGACGACCTCGACAAGGTTCCTCAATTGGTACGGCGGGCATGTCCCACCTGCCCTGTCGAATGCGGTCCTTGTGGCTACGAGTCCGGCCGGTTCCAGCCTGAGTTGTTGTACTTCCGATGATCCCGCGCCGGCAGCCGCTGGCGGCCCCCGCCGATGTCCTTGCCATGCCACGCCTCGCCTTGCCCCGCTTGGTTGCGAGGTCAAGCGCGGCGGCGCCGATTCCCCGGCGGCGCGGCGAGCTCCTGGCGCTCACCTGGTCAGACCTCGGCCTTCAGAGCGAAGTCGCCACCGCATCCAGCACCAAGAGAAAGGTCTGCCTGTTGGCGCGCAGTGCGGGGCTGAAGGGCACCTCCCTCCACTCCCTGCGCCACAGCCATTCGAGCGTTCTGCGCAGCCTCGGTGTGCCGCTGCCCGTTGTCAGCAAGCGGCTGGGCCACACGACACCTGTCGTCACCGCCTCGATTTACAGCCACGCGCTCTGACACGATGAAGTCGCGGCCGCCGTTGTTTGGGACAAGACCATGCGAAAGGCGGCCACGCCGAAGGCCACACAGTGAAGCTCAAGCTCCACGGTAGCTGCAAATGGTTGCACGCGGCCCGAGACAGAAAGCCAAGCTGTTGAACGGGAAGGGCTAGGCCTGGCAGCGCTAACGGGAATCGAACCCGTATTTGAGCCTTGAGAGGGCTCCGTCCTAACCCTTAGACGATAGCGCCGACAGCCATCAGCATACCACAAGGCCGCCGTGCGGGGTGTGCGACACAGAAGTGCAGCCCTCGAGGAATTCCACAGGACCGCACGAACTCGAGCGCACCCGGTGCGCAAGGCAAACGAACTGTGCGGGGCCGGGCTTTCGGCCTGCCGCCGGGCTTTTCGCTTGCGGACCCGTCCCGGGCCGCCAGGCGTTCGGAGCCGGCTAAGAGCCGGCTGCGGCCTGAGAGGCCGCCCCACAAGCCTCCAGCTTGCTACTTCTATGCGCACGCCCGCCGGTGCCCGGGCCATGTTCGCCTTGTGTTCGCCAGTGGCGGGAGCCTCCCCGCGCACCCGTAACCTTCGCACCCCCTACGACGTTCTTAAGTCAGATCCCCTTAAGACAGCGGGCGCACTCACCCTTTCACCCAACCCAGCGCCCGCTCTTCTCTTTTTCAGGCGGCCAAAGCTTCGAACAGAACCGTGCTCAGGTAGCGCTCCCCGGCGTCCGGCAGGATGACCACGATAGTCTTGCCATCGAACTCGGGCTCGTGCGCCAGGCGCACCGCCACCGCCGCGGCCGCCCCCGAAGAAATCCCCGAGAGAATGCCCTCCTCGCGGGCCAGGCGGCGCGCCACCTCGATGGCCTCTTCGTTGGTGACCTGCTCGACGCGGTCCACCACGGACAGGTCCAGGATCTCCGGGATGAAGCCCGCCCCGATGCCCTGGATCTTGTGCGGGCCGGGCTGAAGCGGCTGTCCGGCGAGCTTCTGGGTAATGACGGGGCTGGCCGCCGGCTCGACCGCCACCGAGATGACCGGTTTGCCCTTGGCCTGCTTGAAGTAGCGCGAAATCCCGGTGAGGGTGCCGCCGGTGCCCACCCCTGCCACCAGCACGTCCACGGCCCCCTCGGTGTCGTCGAAGATCTCCGGGCCGGTAGTCTTGAAGTGGATCTCCGGGTTGGCGGGGTTGGTGAACTGGTTGGGCATGAAGTAGCGATCGGGATCGGAGGCCACAATCTCGTTGGCCCGGGCGATGGTGCCGCGCATGCCCTCGGAGGCCGGGGTCAGCACCAGGTTGGCGCCCAGCGCGGCCAGCACTTTGCGGCGTTCGAGCGACATGCTCTCGGGCATGGTGAGCGTGATGGGATAGTCGCGTGCGGCAGCGACGAAGGCCAGCGCGATGCCGGTGTTGCCGCTGGTAGGCTCGATGATCTCCATCCCCGGCTTGAGCACGCCGCGCTCCTCGGCGTCCCAGATCATGGCCGCCCCGATGCGGCACTTGACCGAGTAGCTCGGGTTGCGGCCCTCGATCTTGGCCAGCACCACCGCCGGGGCGCCTGCGGTGACGCGGTTCAGCTTCACCAGCGGGGTGCGGCCAATGCTGAAAGAGTTGTCCTGGTAGTACACATAACCTCCCTGCGCGGCCGGTGAGGCCCGGCGAATTACACGTCGCAAATCTCGACGGCTTCGGCCAGCGACTTCAGCGCGTCCTTCCGCGGTCCGTATTCGTGCGCCAGGTAGCCGGTGAAACCGGTGTCCACGATGGCTTGGGCGATGGCGCGGTAGTTGAGCTCCTGAGAGCTGTCGATCTCGTTGCGCCCCGGGTTGCCCGCCGTGTGGAAGTGCCCGATGTAGGCGATGTTCTGGCGGATGGTCCGGATGATGTCGCCCTCCATGATCTGCATGTGGTAGATGTCGTACAGCAGCTTCACCCGTGGGGAGTTCACGCGTTTCATCACCTCGACCCCCCAGACCGTGTGGTCGCACTGGTAATCGGGGTGGTTCACCTTGCTGTTCAACAGCTCCAGGCAGATCGTGATCCCCTTGTCCTCGGCCAGCGCCTTGACCCGGCTGAGGAACGCGGCGCAGTTCTCGGCGCCTTCCACATCCGACATCCCGCGCCGGTTCCCCGACAGCACGATGATATTGGGCGCCCCGGCCTCCGCCGCTTTGATGAGCGCCTCGCGGAACGGCTTCTCCATCTCGTCGTGCCGCTCCTTGCGATTGATGCCATCGGTCAGGCTGTGGCCGGCCGCGGGCACCATGGTGGGCAGCAAACCGTACTTCTTCAGCACGGGCCAGTCTTTCTCCCCCACCAGGTCCAGGCCCTTCAGGCCGAGGCGCGCCGCTTCGCGCGCGCAGTCCTCGATAGCCAAACCCCGGCCGAAACAGCCGCGCGTGGCGGCCTGCTTGAGGCGCCCCTTGCGCGGGACCGGCTGCGCGCCGGCCACCCCGAGCGCGCCCATAGCTCGAAACAAGTCTCTGCGTGTCATGGCTTCTATAGTACAGGAGAAGTGGCGAAGCTCGACCAGAGCGTTGCCCCGCGCAGCCGGCCCGCCCGCGAGCGGGCACTCGAGGAGTTCCAGCACACCCTCGCTGGTGGTTCAGCCGGAGTCCCTCTACGCCTGTGTGTTGCGCGCCCTCGAAGAGCTGGTCGGCTGCGACGGCGCCGCCCTGCTCCTTCTCGACCCCGACCTGAACCTCTTCCAGCCGGTGGCCGCCCGCGGCCTCACGCAGGATTCGCTCGCCGGCGTGCGCTTCCGCTCCTCCGACAACCTCATCACCTGGCTGAAGGTCAACGAGATCCCGCTGGCGGTGGCCTCGCAGTCGGCGTTGGCGCTGGAGAATGCTCTGCTCTACCGCCAGCAGAGCGAGCGGCTGCGGCGCATGCACCGCGCCGAGCGGCTGGCTACCACGGGCCAGCTTGCCTCCGGCGTGGCTCACGAGATCCGCAACCCGCTCACCGCCATCCGCAGCACCATCCAACTTCTGGCGCGCGATTTCCAGGGCGACGCCGCCCGGCGGGAGCTGCTCGAAGGCGTCCTCGCCGAGGTCGATCGCATCAACCAGATCATCACCCAGCTTCTCTCCTTCGCCCGGCCCGCGGAGTTCCGCGTGGCGCCGGTCGAGCTCAACGCCCTGATCGAGGCTTCGCTCAGCCTGGTGGCGGCCCAGGCCCGCCTCGGCAACGTCCGCATCGCGCGCGAACTGCGCGAGCTGCCCAGTGTCCCCGGCGACGAATCCCAGCTCAAGCAGCTCTTCCTGAACCTGTTCATGAACGCCTTCGAGGCCATGCCCCGGGGCGGCGAGCTGCGGGTCGAGTCGGCTTGTAGCGTAGGCATTCTTGCCTGCGGACCAATTACCCGCGATTTCGTCCGCGTTGCTATCGCCGACACCGGCGGCGGCATGAGCGAGGAGGTCCTCGAGCGCATCTTCGACCCCTTCTTCACCACCAAGCCGGAAGGCACCGGCAAGGAGCTGGTGGCGCGCGCCATTCATGAATCGAGCGCTCGCGCCCAGGGACCGTTCCTCAGCGTCAACTGCGGCGCCATCCCCGCCACGCTGTTCGAGAGCGAATTCTTCGGATTCGAGCGCGGGGCCTTCACCGACGCCCGCCGCGGCCGAGTCGCTGGGCGTCAGCCGCAAGACGCTGTTCAACAAGATGCGGCAGTACGGTCTGTCGGCCGACGACTCAGCGGACGTCGAACCGCAGGAATCCGACCGCCGCGCCGAGAAGTAGCACCCCGTTCCAGCCGGCCAGTATGGCCAAGAACTTCTGAGCCGTTGCCCTGCCGCTTGCCTCCAGCCTGCCGGGCAGCCGGCCCGGAAAGACTGGTTTTGGCTCGTGGGATTCTACCGATCGGATTGCAGCAGGCGCACCTGGGCGCCCAGGTGCGGGGCAAGGAGGCCGGCGTAGGTCCGGTGTCCGAGGGTGTTCAGGTGGCCATCGAGACGGAAGTATAAGTCGTTGCGGCGCGCTTCCTGGCGGAAATCGCGGGTCACGCTGAGGAAAGGCAGGCCGGCGCGGCGGGACGCTTGCTCGATCGCTTCGTCCGGCTTGGTGGATTCGAGCAGGTCGGGGCGGACGGCGAAGCCCAGTTCCTTCATCGCCTCCAGGTTGTGCTCGCTGGTGTAGGGCGCGTAGGGGATCGACACCACCAGGGCGGTCGCGCCCCAGCGTTTCGCGAGCTCGCGAATCCGGGCCAGGTGCGCGGACATTTCGTCGGTCTCGGCGCGCGTGGCCGGCGCGTTGAGATCGCAGGTGTCCAGCAGGAACGAGGGATACCGGATGGAGTAGTAGAGCAGCCCGGGATTCAACTGGCCTTCCAGGTAGGCTTCGCGGACGGGCGTTGCGAGGCCGTCGAACTTCTGGCGCTCGGAGGGCTTCATTTGCGCGATGAAGTCCTGCACCTGCTTTTTCCAGATTCCGGCGAGTTCGTCGGCGCTGACGTTGATTTTCTTGACGTCGCTGCGGCTGATCAACTGCATCAGATTCGGGTAGTGGTTCGCAAGCAGACGACGCCCGCGGTCGGCGGGGGCCTTTTCCGCGCCCTGATGCAGGTCGTCGGATTGCACGACGGCCACGATGAGGAGGTCGGGCCGCAGCAGCGCAATCGCTTTCTCGGCGAGCTCGGCGTACGAGCGCGGGAAGCCGCCGGGGGCGCCGAGGTTGGCGATCTCCACGTTGTTCAAGCTGCGCTCGAGCACCTTGGGCCAGGAATCGTCGTTATTCACGCCCCAGCCGTAGGTGAAGGAATCGCCCACAACGATGGCCCGCTTCTTCGAGGACCTGCCGCGGCTGAAATCCCGGTCGCGGAATCCGAGGTTGTTGATGCGCGCCACGTAACTGAACTCGCGAGTGGTGTGGCGCACGATCGAGTACGGCCCCCAGATCAACCCCGCGTTCCGGTGGCTGGAATAGAGGTACACGCCGGCCGCCCAGTCCAGGGCCCGCGTCAACAGGAACGCCACGCCTATCGAGACGGCAACGGTGAGGATGCTAGTCAGGGCCGAACGTGTACGCATGGTCGCGCCTCGTGCCGGCATGCTGTTCTTCCTTGCGCAAAAAGCAGTTGCCGATGGCCAGCGCGTCGAGTTCGGTGTTGAGAAAACAGCGGAGCGCGTCCTCGGGAGTGCAGACGATCGGCTCGCCGCGCACGTTGAAACTGGTGTTCACCAGGACCGGGCATCCGTGCGCTCCTTGAAGAGAGAGAGCAGCGCGTGGTGGCGGGGATTGGTTTCGCGTTCGACGGTCTGAATGCGCGCGGAACAGTCTACGTGAGTGACCGCGGGGATCACCGAGCGCACCGCCTTGAGTTTGTCGAGCCCGCGCAGGCGCTGTTCGCTCTCGCTCAATTCGCGCAGCCGAGGGGGCGCGATACCGGCCGTCAGAAGCATGTAAGGACTATCCGTATCCAGCTCGAACCACTCCCGCACATCTTCGCGAAGAACGGAAGGAGCGAAGGGCCGGAAGGACTCGCGGTGCTTGATTTTCAGGTTGAGCGCCGACTGCATACGGACGGATCGGGCGTCCGCCAGAATCGAGCGCGCGCCCAGGGCGCGCGGGCCGAATTCCATCCGCCCCTGGAACCAGCCCAGCGTGCGTTCCCGCACGAGCGCGTCCACGCTGGCCTCTAACAGGCGCTGCTCATCGAGCACCTCAAAACGCGCACCCGCGCCCCGCAGGCGTTCCTCGATCTCGTGTTGCGGGAAGCTCGGGCCCAGGTAGGCGCCGCGCATGGAATCGCCGCCGGAAGAGATGTCGCGCGGCTGTGCGCGGTAGAGGTGATAGGCGGCCAGGGCTGCGCCGAG
Organism: uncultured Solibacteraceae bacterium; assembly: GCA_964541065.1. GTDB lineage: Bacteria > Acidobacteriota > Terriglobia > Bryobacterales > Bryobacteraceae > VFZS01. Next base: position 1,995 of record CAZIRH010000123.1, on the reverse strand, counting down.
CGCTCCGCCGGCATCCCCCGCCGCGGGCTGAATCCAGATCCGCCGGAAGCGGCCCTCGCGCAGGACCTTTCCGTTGGCGACGCAATTCAGCGCGACGCCTCCGGCCAGGCACAAATCGCGGGCGCCCGTCCCGGCCGCCAGGGCGCGCGTCAGTCGCAGCACGGCCTCCTCCAGCACCGCCTGAATGGAGGCCGCCAGGTCCATGTGCCGTTGCTCGATGGGCGCGCCGGGGTCGCGGGGCGGCCCGCCAAACAGCGCATCGAACCTGCCATTGGTCATCCTCAGCCCGGTGCAGTACCCGAAGTAATCCAGGTTGAGGCGGAAGGAGCCGTCCGGCTTGAGGTCGATCAGGTTTTCCAGGATCGCCTGGGCGTACTTGGGTTCTCCGTACGGCGCCAGGCCCATCAGCTTGTATTCGCCGGAGTTGACTTTGAAGCCGGTGTAGTAAGTGAAGGCCGAGTAGAGCAGGCCCAGTGAGTGCGGGAAATGAAGTTCCTTGAGCACTTCGAGGCGGTTCCCACGGCCCACGGCGACGGAGGTGGTGGTCCATTCCCCCACGCCATCCATGGTTAGCACGACGGCCTCCTGGAAGGGCGACGGGAAAAAGGCGCTCGCCGCGTGGCTCAGGTGGTGCTCGGCGAAAAGCAGGCCGCGGTCCCAATCGAAGCCGTCGCCGAATTGCAGCAGCGCTCTTCGCAGCAGGTTCTTCTGAAACAGCTTCTCGCGCGCCCACAGCGGGGCGGCCATCCGAAACGAGAGGAGGCCCCGCGGCGCGAACGCCACGTAGGTTTCCAGCAGCCGCTCGAATTTCAGGAATGGCTTCTCATAGAAGACGACGTAGTCCAGGTCGCGAAGCGTGTGCCCACCCTGGCCCAGACACCAGGCCACTGCGTGGCGCGGGAAACGCGCGTCGTGCTTGACGCGGCTGAAGCGCTCCTCCTGCGCTGCGGCCACCACTCTGCCGTCCTCGAGCAGGGCTGCCGCGCTGTCGTGGTAGAACGCCGAGATGCCGAGGATACGCATTCAGAAGATGCTGTAGATGAAGGGCGCCATCGCCGAGCTTTGGGCCAGCAGCAGCAGGGCGCCGAACAGCACCAGCAGGGCGACGATCGGCAGCAGCCAGAGCTTCTTTCTCGTTTTCAAGAAGAGCCAGAGTTCGGTGAGGAAGCCCATCAGCGCTCCTAGAATTGGCGGGGCATCGTGCCGGGCGCGGGCCCGGGAGGGTCGCGCTGTTTCCAGTAGGACTCGGCGCCGGCGTCGAAGCGCAGGCCCAGCGGGTCCCGCCCTTGCCGGCGCATCAGGAGTCCGATCGGAGTCACCACCCGGTAGAACAACAGCGTCGCGACCACGGCGCTCAAGACCGCGCTCACCGCGAGGGCGAGACGGGCGAACAGCCGTCCGACGGGAGAGAGAACCGACGGGCGCACTATGCCCACCACCGCGAGCGCGACGCTCGCCGCCAGCGCCCACCAGCGCGCCGGCCGCCGGGCCAGCAACGGCCACAAGCCGAGCATCGCAAGACCGGCCGCCAGCGCAAAGCAAGACACCCGGTCGGACGGCCCGGCGGTCTCCTCTCTTCGGGTGAACTCCTCGTGAAAATCCACTGCCAGCGAATTCTAGCACGTTTGGGTCAACGCGCCGCCGCCGCCGAGTCGCTGGGCGTCAGCCGCAAGACGCTGTTCAACAAGATGCGGCAGCACGGTCTGTCGGCCGACGACTCAGCGCACGTCGAAGCGCAGGAAGCCGAGGACGGCGCCCAGGAATAGCACCGCGTTCCAGCCGGCCAGTATGCCGAGGAACTTCTGGGCCATGTCCAGAAGAAGGCTACCTCATTCGTTGTATCCTCCCCCCGGGAAACCCTCGGCGGGCAAAGCCTTCGCCTGGATGGACCGATATTTGGACACGGCGCGCCAGGGCCCTATGCTTCTGCGGCACCCGGGGGTGGCCGGTCTGGTGGTGGATGCGCTTCAACGCGGCGTCGAGAGGGGGTACTAC
>CAZIRH010000122.1:0-11298 GCA_964541065.1 uncultured Solibacteraceae bacterium | reverse complement strand
AACTCCGGCAGGAACACCTGCTCGATGAGCTGGTGCATCAGCCGGCCACCGCCGCCGTGCGCCAGCAGCACGCGCTCATCCGCTGGCCGCATCACCGGGCAGGTCAGATTGAATTCCGTCATGTCGCCGTCTTCCGTATTGATAGTAAGCCGCGCAGGCGCCTTCCGAGGACACCATGGGCGCCCCCAGCGGCGTCTCCGGCGTGCACCTCGCGGCGAACGCCGGACACTCGAACGGTTTCTTCACTCCCTGAAGCACCAGGCCCGCGATGCACTCGCCCGCTTCCTCGACCGCCGCGGCCGCCCCAAACCGCGCCTCCGCGTCAAACCTCCGGAAGCGCTCCCGCAGCCGCAGGCCGCTCGCGGGAATCTCCCCGATTCCTCTCCACTTCCGCGGGCCCACTTCGAACACCTCGACAATCCGCTCCTGCGCCGCCCGATTGCCTTCCCTCCGCACGGCCCGCCGGTACTGGTTCTCGACTTCCGCGCGGCCGGCTTCCAACTGGGCCACCGCCGCGTAGATCCCCTCCAGCAGGTCCAGCGGCTCGAAACCCGTCACCACGATGGGCACCCGGTAGCGCCGGCTGATCGGTTCGTACTCTTCGTAGCCCATCACCGTGCAGACGTGCCCCGCCGCCAGAAACGCGTCGATGCGCCGGTTCGGTGAGCTCAGAATCGCCTCGATCGCCGGCGGCACCAGCACGTGCGCCACCAGGATGGAGAAGTTCCCGAGGTCCTCGCGCTCCGCCTGCCACACCGCCATGGCGTTGGCCGGCGCCGTGGTCTCGAAACCCACGGCGAAGAACACCACCTCGCGCCCGGGATTGGCCCGCGCCAGCTTCAGCGCGTCCAGCGGCGAGTACACCATGCGCACGTCCGCCCCGGCGGCCTTGGCTTCCAGCAGACTCCCCGCCGAGCCCGGCACCCGCAGCATGTCGCCGAACGAGCAGAAGATCACTTCGCTTCGTCCGGCGATGGCCACCGCTTTGTCAATCAGCTCGACCGGCGTCACGCACACCGGGCAGCCCGGCCCGTGCACCAAGGTGATCTCCGCAGGCAGCAGGCCCTCCAGCCCGCTCTTGACGATGGTGTGCGTCTGCCCGCCGCAGATCTCCATGATGGTCCACGGCCGCTTCACCAGCCGACGCAGCGCACCCGCCAGCCGCTCGACCGCCCCCGCGTCCCGGTATTCGTCCAGGTACTTCACCCGCCCCGCTCCTCTTCGCCAGCCAACTCCTCCATCTCCCGCAGGGTCTCGAAGATCTGCTGCGCTTCGGCCTCATCCACCACGCTCAGCGCGAAGCCCACGTGCACCAGCACATAGTCGCCCACTGCGGCCTCCGGAGTGAACGCCAGCGACACTTCCTTTTGCACCCCGCCGAAATCCACCGTGGCCTGCCGGAGGCTCTCCTCCTCATCCGTCAAAACGCTGACCACCCGTCCGGGGATCGCCAAACACATCATTCACCTCCCGCCAGCACCGCCTGCCCCAGCGCGATGCCGCCGTCGTTGGGGGGCACGCGCTGGTGCGTGTACACGCTGAACCGGCGCGCTTCGAGCGCCGCCACGGCCCGCTCCACCAGGTAGCTGTTCTGAAAGCAGCCGCCGCTCAGGACCACCTGGCCCGCGCCCGCCCGCTGGGCCACCCGCACGATCCACTGCACCAGCGCGTTATGGAACCGCGCGGCGATCACCGCCTGAGATGCCCCGCGCGCCACATCCGCCCGCACCGCCTCGAGGAGTGGTACCCAGTCGCCCACCTCGACGCCCTCCAGCGGATAGGCTTCCTCGGTGTTGAGGCCCCCGATCCGGCTCTCCAACTCCATCGCCGCCTGCCCCTCGAAACGGTTCTCCTGGGCGACGCCCGCGAGCGAGGCGACCGCGTCGAACAGCCGCCCCACGCTGGTCGAGAGCGGGCTGTTCAGCTCCCGTTCGAGCATCCGCACCAGCACGCCCTGGCCGGCGCGCTCGGGAATAGCCTCCGCGCCGAAAGCCTCCCACAGCAGGCTGGCCGCCACCCGCCAGCCTTCCCGGACGGCCGCCTCGCCACCCGGCAGCCGGAACGGCCGCAGGTGCGCGATGCGCTCGAAGCGGCCCTCCCGCGCCAGGAAGAACTCTCCGCCCCAGACCGTTCCGTCCAGCCCGTACCCGGTGCCGTCCCAGGCCACCCCCAGGTATTCGCCGCGCACGTCGTTCTCCGCCGCGCAGGCGGCCACGTGCGCGTAGTGATGCTGCACCGCCGCCACCGGCAGCCCGCTCGAGCGCGCCCATGCCGTCGAGGCGTAGTCCGGATGCAGGTCGCACGCCACCACGCGGGGCTCGAAGTCGTACAGCCGGCAAAGATCCGCGATCGCGCGCTCAAACGCCCCGCGGGCCTCCACCGTGTCCAGATCCCCGATGTGCTGGCTCAAGAAGACCTGCCGCCCCACGCCGATGGCCACCGTGTTCTTCAGGTGCGCTCCCACCGCCAGCACTGCGGGCAGCTCCCGCGGCGCCCGCACCGGCAGCGGCGCGTAGCCCCGGGCCCGCCGGAGCACGCTCTCGCGCTCCCGCGCCACCCGCACTACCGAATCGTCCGAGTGCCGCGCGATCGGCCGGTCGTGCATCACGAACAGATCGGCGATCCCGCCCAGCCGCTCCCGCGCCTCGCCGTTCTCGACGGCGATGGGCTCGTCGCTGCGGTTGCCGCTCGTGGCCACGATCGGGTGCGGATACTCCCGCATGAGCAGGTGATGCAGCGGCGAGTAGGGCAGCATCGCCCCCAAATACGGCGACGATTTCGCCACGTTCGGCGCGATGCCCGGCGCCCCGTTCGGCCTCAGCAGCACGATGGGCGCCGCCGCGCTCCCGAGCAGCGTCTCCTCCGCCGTCGAGACCGCGCAGAATCGCCGCACCGCCTCCAGAGCCGGCATCATCAGCGCGAAAGGTTTTTCCTCACGCTGTTTCAGCCAGCGCAGTTTCTCGATCGCCGCTTCATTGCCCGCATCCGCCAGAAGCTGGAAACCACCGATGCCCTTGAGCGCCACGATCCGCCCCTCGCCCAGCGCCTCCGCCGCCTGCCGCAACGGCGGTACCCCCTGGCGCGCCTGTTCCGCCGGCTCGATCCAGAGCCGCGGCCCGCAGCGCGGGCAGGCCACCGGCTGCGCATGAAACCGCCGGTCCGCCGGATCTCGGTACTCCCGCGCGCACTCCGCGCACATCGGGAACCCGGCCATCGTCGTGTTCGGACGGTCGTAGGGAATCCCCAGCACAATCGTGTAGCGTGGCCCGCACCGCGTGCAGTTGGTGAACGCGTAGCCGAACCGCCGGTCCGCGGCGTCCCCCAGCTCCGCCAGGCACGCCGGACAGGTCGCCAGATCCGGCAGCACGCTGGCGCTTTTTTCCGCCCCGGCCTCGCTCGCGCGGATCTCGAAACCCGCGAAACCCGCGGCCGCCAGGAAGCTCGTCTCGCGCGTCAGAATCACCGCCGCCGGAGGCCGCTCCTGCTCCAGACGCGCCAGGAACCGCTCCAGCCGCTCCCGCGCGCCCTCCACCTCGATCACCAGGCCCCCGCTCGAGTTCAGCACCCACCCCGCCAGCTCCAGTTCCGTCGCCAGCCGGTACACAAAGGGCCGGAAACCCACGCCTTGCACGGCTCCGCACAACATCACCCGGAGCCGTTCGATGCTGGAAGCTGCTGCTGGAGGCACGTCCCTACTTCCCAGTCTACCAACCGCGCCCCCTCCCCCCTGAGCCTCCCTTTTGCCCTTTGCCTTCTCCCCCACCTCGCCCCTCGCGTAACATAGGTCTTGTGCCCCCCCCGCCTCCGCGCCGCCGCCGCTCCCCCCTGCTCGGCTGGTGGTACCTGTCCATCGGCGCCGGGTTTCTGCTGCTCGGCCTCAACCGCCTCCTGCACGGCGAGCCGTTCTGGGGCGTGGCCCTGCGCTGGTTGATCGCCGCCGGCTTCCTGCTCCTGGGCTGCTGGGAACTCCGCTGTGGCCTCGGACGCGACTAGCCGCCTGCCTGGCAAATATCCGAAGGCTACTCCCCTTGACACCGAACGTGCTATTATGCCTTAACCAAGGAGAATACGATGAGAACTCTCAGGAGCCTGCTCGGCTTCACGGTCGTTCTGGCCCTTATTGCGACCGGTTGCGCCACCAAGAAATACGTGCGCGAGAACGTCGCGCCCGTGGACAAGCACGTCGCCGACGTCGAGAAGAAGACCGCGGAGACGGCCGCCAACCTGACCAGCCTGGCCGAGAAGACCCAGAAGGACATCTCCCGGGTCGAAGAGCGCGCCATGACCGCTGACACCAGGGCTGTCGAGGCCGGCCGCGCCGCCCAGCAGGCCGACTCCCGGGCCGCCCAGGCCGGACAGTCCGCCCAGGGCGCTCAGCAGCTCGGCCAGCAGAACCAGACCCGCATCGGCGAAGTCCAGCGCTCGGTCGAGAACATCGAGAACCTCAAGGTCGTCTCCACGGAGGAGGTTCTCTTCGACTTCAACAAGACCGCCCTCACCGGCGAAGCCACTGCCAAGCTCGACCAGGTCGCCCAGAGCGTGACCGGCCTCAACCGGCCCCAGTTGGAGGTCGAGGGCTTCACCGACACCATCGGCTCGAAGGACTCCAACCTCGCCCTCAGCCGCAGGCGCGCCGACGCCGTGGTCCGCTATCTGGTCGGCAAGGGCATCCCGCTGCGCCGCATCCACGTCATCGGCCAGGGTGAACCCGAAATCGAGGCCAAGACCCGCGTCACCAAGGAAGAGCGTGCGAAGATGCGTCGCGTGGTCGTCCGGGTCCTGGCGCCGTAAGCCTTACGCCTAGAAGGAAACCTTCCCGTCGCGGCTGAGCCTGGCGCGGCGGCCCCTCTTGAAGGCGATGTTAGCCAGGTGCGGGCCGCTGACGGCGCCGGCGCCGACCTCGACCGGGCAGGTGGGCTCCTGGCGCGACCTGATGCAGTCCAGGAAGTTTTGCGCGTGCGCTTCGATGGGCACCGCTTCCTTGACTTCGTGAATCGGCGTGCGGTTCTCCTTCCTGGCCCAGGGTTCCTTGTAGATGCGGAAACCTTCCTCGTCCAGGATCAGCGTGCCCTCGTCGCCCTGGAACTGGATGGACCAGCCGTTGTCCATCGAGTTGCAGTAGTTGAGCGTCCAGGTGACCATGTGCTGGGGGTACTCTAGAACGGCGCAGAAGACGTCCGGGGCTTCTGAGCCGGTGGTCTTGCAGATCTGGCCGTAGCAGACGGCCGAGGCGGGCTGGGTGGTGTTGGTGAACCACTGGGTGACGTCCATCAGGTGGGTGCCCTGGTCGGTCATGTTGCCGCCGGAGTAATCCCAGAACAGGCGCCAGGCGCGGAAGCGCATGGGCTCGAGCGGGCGCTTCTTGGCGGAGCCCAGGAAGCGGGTCCAGTCGAGCTTGCCCTCCAGGGGCGAGTTGTTCAGCGGCCGGGCCGTGTTCCAGTTCCACATGGGCTTCACCAGCGAGATCCGGCCCAGGAGGCCCTGGTCCACCAGCGCCTTGGCCTTGCGGATGACCGGCGCGCTGCGGCGCTGCATGCCGATCTGAACGATCTGCTGGGAGCGGCGCACCGCCTGCACCATCTGCTGGCTCTGGGCGATGGACAGGGACATGGGTTTTTCCAGGTACACGTCCTTCTTGGCGGCGAGCGCGGCCAGCAGGTTGGGGCAGTGCTGGTGGTCCGGACTGCCGATGACGACGAAGTCGAGATCCTTGTGGGCCAGCAGATCGTGATAGTCGGCGTAGGGTTTGGCCCCCGGCGCCTCCTTCTGGGCCAACTGGAGGTAGGGCTCGTAAACGTCGCAGATGGCGACGCAGGGGCAGCCGAGCTTCTCGAAAGCCCGGCCCATGTAACGCCCGCGCCCGCCGGTGCCGATGATGCCGAAGCTCAAGCGGTCGCTGGCGCCGCGCGCCGTGGCGGGCACAAACAGGGGGGCGGCCGCCAAGGCCGCGCCAAAAAACTCCCGGCGGTTGGATTGCATGGATGACTCTCCTTCCCTCCAGATCACTGTATTCGATCCGGCACCGGATTGCCACCGGGCCGAAAGGGCTACAATGAGTAACCGATGAAACTGCTACTGTTGCCAGTGCTATTGGCGGGCACGCTGGCGGCCCAGGATCTCTCGAACCTGAAGGTCGAGAAGGCCGCCGGCGGCTTCCGCTTCACCGAGGGACCGGTCTGGTCGCGGGACGGTTATTTGCTGTTCAGCGACGTGCCGGACAACAAGATCCACCGCTTCACTCCGGGCCAGGGCCCGGAAGTCTTCCGCGACCCGTCGGACGGGGCCAACGGCAACGCCTTCGACGCGCAGGGCCGCCTGTACACTTGCGAAAGCGGCACCCGGCGGGTGACGCGCACCGACCGCCAGGGCAAGATCGAGGTGCTGGCCGAGCGCTTCGAGGGCCAGCGGCTGAACGCGCCCAACGACATCGTGGTGCGGCGCGACGGCCACGTCTACTTCACCGACCCGTTCTTCGGCAAGCAGGTCGAAACCCGCGAAATGGATTTCCACGGCGTCTACCACATCACGCCCCGGGGCCAATTGGAGCTGATCGCGAAGAGCAAGGGGCTGCCCAACGGCATCGCGCTATCGCCCAACGGCAGAATCCTCTACGTGGCCATGTCGGGCGAACGCGCGGTGCGCGCCTGGGACCTGGAACGGCAAGGCCAGGCCTCGAACGAGCGCGTACTGATCTCGAACATCGAAGGCGTCCCGGATGGCATGAAGGTGGACGAGAAAGGCAACCTCTACGTGACCTGCAAGACGGTGGCGGTCTACTCGCCGGAGGGCAAGCCGCTGGGCTCGATCAAAGCGCCGGAGACGCCCGCCAACTGCGCCTTCGGCGACGCAGACCTTCAGAGCCTGTACATCACCGCGCGCACTTCGCTTTACCGGGTGCGGCTGAGCGTGAAGGGAGCTGTGCAGTACTGAAGCACACCAGCGCCGAGCGGCTGGAATTCGACCGCCTCAAGCAGGTTCCGGCGCGCTACGTCGCCAGCCCGCTGGGCCAGGGCCAACGGGATGAAATCGCGCCGGCCTTGGCTAGATCACCCAGGGGCGCGACGCCTTGTACGCCGCTACCCGCCCCGGGAGCCAGTCCCTCAACTCGGCCGCCATATAGAAGCGCGGCCAGAGCAAATCCTCCTCCGGTTTTCCGACGCCCTCCCTGAGAGCCGTCGCCGCCAGGGGAGTCTGCGGATACATCCGGAGGCCGGCCGTGATCCTCAGAGCGTCAAGACTCAGGGAATCCGCAAACGAAAGACTCTCTTCGACGGTCTCTTTTGTTTCACCGGGACCTCCGAGCAGGAGGAAACCTATCCGCTCGACCCCCGCTTCCTGGAACATCGTCGAGACCGTCCTTATCTCTTCCGGGGCGAATCTCTTGTTCAGGGTCCTTAACATCTGGCGGGACCCGCTTTCGAAGCCCAGGCTTATTTGCCTGCACCCCGCTCTGGCCATAAGTCCCACCAACTCAGAATCGACCCATTTCGCATAAATAATGGCCCACCAGCTTATCTCGATAGTCGTCTGTATGATCTCGCGGCAAAGCTCTTTCGCATAAGAGGGCGGAAGATTAAACGCGTTATCGACGAAGTTGAAGTTGCGGAAACCAGCCTGCGCCAGCTCGGCGAGCCAGCAGGCGATCACGCCCGGAGAATGTCGTCGTATGGATCGGCCTTGGATGGCGCTGGTCGAGCAATAGCTACAGCCCATGGGGCAGCCCCGCCTGCTCTGAACGGGGACCCAGAGCTGGCAGTCGCCTGAATCCGAAGGGATCCAGAGGCGGGGCTCAGGGAGGGGCAGATCGTCCAGAGGGCTCGGAAAACTCCTGCCGGCAGGCGGCCGTCCTGGCAGATAAAGGCCCGGCAGTCCAAACGGCCGGACGCCCGTGGCCAGCCGCTCCAGCAGGGCAGGAAAGACCAGCTCTCCCTCGCCCTGAATTCCCATATCTGCCCCTAAATACCGCAGGGCGCTTTCCGGGAAAATGCTGTAACCGGCACCGCCGAGGACGATCGGAGCTCGGGAGCAGTTTCGGCAGCACGCCACGACTTCTTTTACTGGGGCCAGGAGGAACTTTGGGTCTCCCATGACCTGATCGTCGATGTTCCTTACCGATATGCCTATGACGTCAGGCCGGAATGTGTTGATCGAATCCCGGATGACGGTCCCGGCATCCTCTGCGAACATCAGATTGATCAGTGTTACATCGTGGCCGGCTTTTTGGGTTGCCGCGGCGACACAGGCAGGCCCGAGTGGGAGGGGAATAATGTTCATCCTCTCCGTGTTTGCGGAGATTAACAGGACCTTCATGTACGTGCCTCCCGGCGCGCCGTGCTCGGATCACTCGGCCGGGCGCCTGCCCGCTGGGGATCGACATCCGAAGCCGGACGCGCGGCGCAAGCGGAAGGGTCTCTCCAGCGCCCGCTCCAGGCCGAGCGGGTCCTCCCCGCAGCCTCAATGGCGCAAGCTTCACTCGGTTGGGGGCGGTGGATCGACGATGATCTCCGGGCAGGCGTCGATGAAGACTTTTCCCGCCGCGGCCACTGCCACCACGTACTTGTAAGCGCCCCGGGCGGCGGTTGGGCGGATCGAGCGCGTCAGTACCCCGCGCTCGCTTTGCAGTATGACGCGGTCGAAGGGCGTGCGGGCGCCGAAGTGGACAGCGAATTCGTTGGGTGAATCGCCCGTTCGACATGTCCACTCGACCACCAGCTCGGGTTGGGCGCGCAGGGTAGCGCGGTCATAGCCGAAGTCACCGGTGGTTGTGTCCAGTGTGATGGCGATGGTTCTGAGCGGTGTTGCGCTCTGGGGAGACACTCTGACTGCCATCTTTCTTCCTCCTTTCGAACGTGGCCCCCGATCGAGCTTGGGGCCCCTTCTCGACTGAGACTTCATTGCGATTGGCGCACCCGCCCGGGCTGCTGTGCATCCGGCGAGGCGCCCTCGGGGCACGCCTGCCTTCGAGCGGGCTCATAACCGGGGTCGAGCTTCCGGTAGGCCGGGTCCTTCCGCAAGTCCTCCAGCGATGGGGCCTGCCGGATCTCGGTCAGGGAATGGCCGCCTGCGACCGCATCCCTGAGCGCCTTCAGCGCCAGAGTGCGCTCACCGGCGAACTCATACGCCAGGGTGGCTTGAAACAGCACGTTGACGTTCTTGGGCGCTAGGCGGAGGGCTTCCCTGATCTTCGCCAGCGCCTGCTGTTTTTGGCCGAGCCGGGCGAGGCAGTCTGCCAGCATGCCGAACAGCTCGGGGCTGGCCGGGCTCTTGGACAGCTCCTGCTCGGCCAGTTCGACAGCCCGCCGAAAGGCTCCCGAAGCCCGATCGCGCAGTTCCGGCACCAGGAGGTACGTCTCCGCCAGGTTCCCCCACATGCTGCGGTTGTTCATGCCGAGCTGGATCGCCTGTTCCATCATGCGTGCTGCATCGGCGTAGCAGCCCTGGTGGTAGTAGGCCGTGCCCAGGTTGGAGTAAGCCGAGGCGGTGGGCCTGGTCGCGATCGAACTTCTAAGAAACTTCGCGGCCTCGTCGTAGCGGCCGGTAGTGAGGTAGAGTGCGCCGAAGTTGCTGAGGGCGACGGGACTGTCCGGCGCCAGTCTGGTGGCCTCCCGAAACTGGATTTCCCCCTCTTTGTAGCGGCCGTATTTCCGGTAGAAAATGCCGAGCCGAGTGTGGCCCGCCCAGCAGTTGGGCTTCAGTTCAGCCGCCTTACGATAGGCCGACTCTGCCTCTGGGAGACTGCCCAGGGCTTCGTAGGCTGGCGCCAGATTGTCTGCCACACCGGTGTTGAACGGTTCAAGCGCCAGTGCCCGCTGATACTCCTCGACCGCCTGCTGATACCTGCCGGCGGCAAAGTGAATCCGCCCCAGCCCCACGTGCACCGGCGCCAGTTTGTCGCCCCTCTGCACTTCGAGGGCCTGCCTGAAACTGCTCAGCGCCTCCTCCATCCATCGGCGGTCTCGGGTGAGGTTGTACTTGCGGAAACTGGCATTGCCCAGGCCGGCGTAAGCCAAAGCGTAGTACGGATCTTGCTTGAGCGCGCGCTGAAACCGCAGAGCTGCGTTATCCGCATCGTTGCGGCTCAAGTAGCCGAGTCCCTCCAGGTAGGATTCGTAGGCGCCAGGTATGGCAGTGCCGCCGGCGAGCAGTGCGGCCCGGACCTCCGGCAGCAGCTCCAGCTCCAGCATGCGGGCGAGTTGCGCCACTACCCCGTCCTGGAGAAGGGGGAGGTCTTTGACTCCCGCCTGCACCGTGAGTTGGCGCAGCGGCAGCGAACTCCTGGCGTTGAGCAGATGCGCCTTCAGCAGCACCGCATCGCCGTTGCGCTGCACACTGCCGGTCAGCATCAGAGTGAACCCGGAGGTCTCCTGGACGTCAGTGACGGGATGAACGCAGAGAGATTTGCCGAATGACGCTAGGCGGCTGAGCTTGTTTCTCAGGGTCTCCGCCAATCCATCGCCATAGGCCTGCCCGGCCGGATCTGCCCCCAGGTTCCGGAAGGGTGCTAGGGCCACGTGCCTGTCCGCAGGCAGCGCGCAAGCCGCGAGCCAGCGGGGCGCCCAGTTGCATGCCTGGCCCAGGAACTGCCGGCGGACGGGCTCAATCACGGCGGCGAGCGCCAGCAGCAGCGCCAACACGGCCCCGGCGGCGCCCAGCAGCCACCTGCGGCCACGCGCCTTTCTCGCCTCAGCGGTGTTCGGCGACTCCGCCGCGGGCAAAGTCGCAGTGCGCGAGCCCAGCTCCCTATGAAGGGCGCGCAACTCCACCAGCACGTCCCCGAGTCGTGGCTGGCGATCTTCCGGCCTCTTGCTGAGCGCTTTTCTAACCAGCCGTTCCAGTCTCTCCGGCAGGTCCTCTCGGAACCTCCTCAGCGGCTGCGGGTCGTCATTCAAGATGGAATTGACCAGCGCCCGGTCGTGCGGCCCGGCAAAGGGCCTTCTCGCTGCCAGCATCTCGTAGAGGACCACGCCCAGCGCCCAGATGTCGGCCCGGTGATCCACGTCCTGGCGCGCCTGGAGCTGCTCCGGAGACATGTAAGCCAGGGTGCCGAGCATCGTCCCGGGCGCAGTGATGGTGGTGAGACTGGCAGGCTTCGCCAGGCCGAAGTCAACAATCTTCACCAAGCGGTCCGTGCTCAGCATGATGTTGGACGGCTTGATGTCCCGATGGACGATGCCCTGAGTGTGCGCCTTGGCCAGACCCTCGGCCACCTGCACTGCAATCTCGATCGCCTCCCACGTCGGCAACGGCCCGCGCTCGATCCTGGCTCTTAGCGTCTCCCCCTCGCAGTACGCCATCGAG
>CAZIRH010000121.1:0-11338 GCA_964541065.1 uncultured Solibacteraceae bacterium | reverse complement strand
CTTGCTCCAGGTGTAGTTCAGGTGAAAGCCGAGGCCGCGGCTCCACCGGCGTTCGAGAACCGCCGCCAGGCCGTGGTAGAAGGAGTTGAACTGCGAGCGGCGCAGCGCGATGGGCCCGAAGGCGGGGTTGACGCGTGGGGCGTCGGCGGGAAAGAAGATGCGGCCATCAGGCAGAAACTGAGGCCGGGTGGTGTTGACGTTACCCAGCGATCCCATCAGGTGCACACCGCGCGTGCCGGTGTAGGAGAGTCGCGCGACCATGGCGGTGCCAAGCTGGCGCTCGAGGGCGAACTGGACCTGTGCCACGTAGGGTTGCGGGAGGTAGTAGTCCAGCGCGTCCAAGGTGTTGCCTGGCGCCCCGCCCGCGGCGGCCTCCAGGAGCTCGGGAAAAGGGGGCCGGGCAATGGTGAGGCGGTTGTAGAAGGGCGGCACGCGCACACCACCCACCAGGATGTCGCGCGTACCAATCAGGTCGTAGAAGATGCCGGCTCCGAGGCGCAGGACGGTGCGGCCAGTAGCCCAGGGGTCCCAGGCCAGCGAGAGGCGCGGAGCGAAATTGCGGGCCGAGGGATTGCGGAACAACGAGCCGCCCAGAGTGACGGCGGGGTCACGCGCGGGGTCGCGCAGGGAAGCCACTTTGCCATTGACCTCGCGGGGCGTGGAGGCAAACTCGTAGCGCAGTCCCAGGGTGAAGCTGAAGTTGGGGCCGGTGCGGTACTCCTGTTGCGCGTAACCGAAGAACTGGTTCTGGCGCCAGCCGCGACTAGTGTCGGAGCCGGGCATCTGGAGGCTGCTGGTACGCGGCCGGCCTTCGAGGAATTCCCCCAGGGAGTTGAACTGGTAGTAGCCGCCGCTGTCCAGGTCGGCCACCTGGTTGAACTGAAGGCGATCGAAGGCGCCACCCAGGCGGAGGGTGTGGCGCCCGCGGGTATGTACGAGGTCGTCGCTGAATTGGAAGTCGTTCAGAATGTGGCGGCGCGGTCGCTGCCGCCCCGCGGTGCCTCCGAAGTCGCCCAGGCCCGGTACGGCGATCGCGCCGAGAGGCTGGCCTGGCACGAAGGACAGGGAGGGCGGGATGTCGGGCCGCGTCTGGCTGAGCTCCTCATTGCGGACGCGACTGAAGGCGGCTCGCACCGTGTGGATGGTGCGCGGGGAGACCAAGTGCTGGACCTCGGTGTGAAGGAACTGGTAGCGGCCCACCGTCGAGAAGCGCCAGATACGCAGCGGATCCGGCGCGCCGCGCTCGGCGTCGTCGAAGGTATAGCGCGCCGCGAGACGCAGGGCATCCGAGGCCAGCAGGTCGAACTTCCCGGCCAGGTAGTCCTCGCGCGTCTGGCGCGCGGCCTCGTTGACGAACTCGGCGGTGCCGTCGCCGAAATCGCGGCCGTTGGGCGGCGGATAGAGGTCCAGGTAGGGCCGGACCTGCGGGGAGACCGCAACCGTGCGCGTGCCTCCGCCGGTCAGCGGGAGGATGCCGCGGCGGGCATCGGCCGTCGGCACGCTGGGACGTTGGGTCTGGGTGAGGGTTTCCCGGATGGCCTCGTAGTTGGCAAGGAAGAAGAGTTGGTTGCGGCGCAGCGGGCCGCTCAGCAGGCCGCCGAAGTGATTGCGGCGCAGCGGCGGGATGCGCTCGGCAGGATCGTCGAAGAAGTTCCTGGCGTCCAGCGCGCTGTTGCGCAGGAACTCGTACAGGCTGCCGTGGAACTCGTTGGAGCCGGACTTGGAGACGGCGGTGAAAACGGCGCCGGCGGCGCGCCCGTACTCGGCGCTGAAGGAGCTGGTGACGACGCGCAGTTCGCGGATGCCCTCCAGCCCGAGCGAGCTGCCGGAGGCGCCGGCGGCCACCCCGGAGGCGGCGTCGTTGATGTGAACGCCGTCCAGCAGAAAGCTGTGCTGGCTGGGGCGCGCACCCTTGGCCGCGATCTTCAGTCCCGGCCCGTGGAGCACGTTGCGGTCGCTGATCCGCACCAGGTTGGTCTCCGGTTCCAGGGAGGCCAGCTCGAACAGGTTGCGGCCGTCCAGGGGCAGCGACTCGAGTTCCTGCTGTGGAACGCGGTTTCCCCAGGCGGCCGGATTGGTGTTGACCGGGGAGGCGTCCGCCAGCACGACGATCTGGTCGCGGCTCTCGCCCAACTGTAGTGCGAAGTCCACGCGGGCGGCGGCGCCGGCGCCCAGTTCGAGGCCACGGCGCACCTGGTCGCGGAAGCCCTGGTGCGAAACCGCGACCTCGTAGGCGCCGGGAAACAGGTGGAGCGCCCGGTAGTAGCCGTCACTGTCGGTAGTGAGAGTGCGGGCGGCGGAGGTCTTCATCTCGGTGATGCGCAGGGTCGCCCCGGCGACCACGGCGCCGGAGGGGTCGCGCACGGTGCCTTCGATGGTGGCAGTGGTCTGCGCGCGGAGCGATGCGCAGAAGAGCAGAACCAGGAGGCAAATGCGACTTGACATGCCGTGCTACCCCGGGGCGGGCTGGGCCAGCCCAGGCCGACGGCGGTGGGCTCGTTCGATGAAACGGGTGTCGATGAGTTCAGAAGCGTCCACCGCGCGCGGAATGAAGCCCTTCCCGGCCGCCCAATCCGCGAAGCGCTGGACGCTATCCCGATCGACCTTGCCGTCCCGGGAAATGTTCTCCCGGCAGGCGCGGCGGGCAGCTTCGGGACTGCTGTGGGCCGCGCGCGCCAGTTCCTCCAGCGCGCGAGGGGTTTTCCCCGCCAAGTAGTCCGCCGCTCCCCGCAGGTAGGCCCACAGGAAGCCGGCGCCCGTCTCGGGGTCGCTGTCCAGCAGGGAAGGACCGAAGGTGATGAAGCTGTACTGGTAGTTGGGCAGCAGGCGCGAGAGGGTGAAGCTGCGAATCACATCGGCAGAGGCGAAATCCAGGTCCTTGTCCAGCGTGACCGCCGGCACGGCGTCGATCGCGCCCGCGCGGAGCGCCGCCATGGCGTCGGGCAGACGCATCATCGAGAGGGTGACGTCCGCGCTGGTCAGGCCGGCCGATGCCAGCAGGGTGTCCAGGAGGAAGGCCGTGAAGCTGGTAGGCGAGGTGACAGCCACGCGCTTGCCCTTGAGCGCGCGCAGATCGGCCAGGCCCTTGGGGAAGGCCTGGCGGCGGGCAAAGAAGTTCCCCCCTCCGCCGCAGGCGGGAGCGGCAATGTCGCGGCTGGCCACAATCCTCAGGCGGGCGCCCTTCAGGACGGCGTTGATGAAACCCGGCGAAGGCACCTGGCAGCCGGCGTCCACCCGCCCGGCGGCCAGCGGTGGGAGCATCTGGACGGAGTCGGGCGCGTGGTGAAACTCGACCTCCAGCCCGGCCTGGCGGAAGTAGCCCATTTCGTCCGCCAGGTACATAGGCGCGAGCGTGAAGCGTGGCGTCAGGGTAACACGGATGGTGCGGCGTTGGGCGATTCTGCGACCGCAACCGGCCGCGGCGGCGGCGCCCAAGCAGGGCAGGAATTGCCTGCGGGGCAACGGTCTGCCGGTGCGCGCGAGTGTCCCTGGGGAGTCAAGCCCGGAGGCCATCCGGGTGTAGTAGCCGAACTTGCCTAAAAAGCCCATTTGAGTGCCAATTGTACCTGCCGGGAGGTGGTGCTGGTTTCGGTGAGACGGCCTGCGGTGCCCAGCCGCCGCAAGCTTGAGTCGAACAGGGCCAGGCCGGAGGGGGGCTTGAAGTTGGGGTGGTTCGTGAGGTTGAAGATCTCCAGGCGCAGGCGGAGGCTGTGGCGCTCGGTCTGCCAGATAGCCTTGTGCAGGCCGGCGTCGGCGTTGAAGAGGCCGGGGCCGGCGAGCGTCCCGCGGCCCAGGTTACCGAGGAAACCGGCCTCGGGCAGGCCGAAGGCCAGCGGATCGAAGTACTGCGCAGGGTCGCCCAGGATGATGCGGTCGCCGGGCTGCCCGGTGAAATCGGGTCGCTGTCCCAGGTCGCCGCGGCTGCTCAGCAGGCGCGCCTGGTCGAATCCCACCGCGGGGGCGAAGGGATGTCCGGTCTGTAGCTTGGCGAGGGCATGGATCTCCCAGCCGGCGAGCAGCCGGCGGGCGGCACCGCGCGGCCACGAGGGCAGGCCGTAGGAAACGGTGGAACTGAAGACGTGGCGCAGGTCGAAATTGGAGGGTCCCCGGTTCTGCCGGTAGTTGAAGACGGTGGGCACGTCGTCGCTGTTCGAGAAATCGCCTATGACTGCGCAGGAAGTCTCGTCGATGGACTTGGCCCAGACGTAGCCGAGATTGAAGCCGACCCCGCCGCGCCACTTGCGATCGAGACCCGCCGAGAGGCCGTGGTAGAAGGAGTTGAACTGCGTGCGGCGGAGTGAGATCTGACCGAAGGCGGGGTTGATTCTGAGGCCGTCGGCGGCGAAGAAGATGCGCCCGTCAGGCCGCCACTCCGGACGCGACGTGTTGATGTTGCCCAAGAAGCCCACCAAGTGAACGCCGCGGGCGCCGGTGTAACCGATGCGAGCGACGGTGGCCGGAGCCAACTCGCGTTCCACCACCAGTTGCCATTGCACCACATAGGGCTGCTGGAGGTAGTAATCCAGGGCGTCGGGACTCATGGCGGGAGAGATGCCGCGGGCGGCGGCCAGCAGGTCCGGGAAGGGCGGTCGGATCATGAGGGCGCGGCTGAAGAAAGGCGGCATGCGCGCGCCGCCCACGAGGAGATCCCGGGCGCCGAGCAGATCGTAGAAGATCCCGGCGCCGGCGCGCACCGCGGTGCGCCCCGAGCCGAACGGGTCAGCCGCCAGCGACAGGCGGGGGGCGAAGTTGCGGGCCGCGGGATTGCGGTAGACGGGCCCTCCCATGGTGACTGCGGAGTCGCGCAGGGGATCGCGCAGCGAGGCCACCTTGCCGTTGATCTCGCCGGGCGTGGAAGCGAACTCGTAGCGCAGCCCCAGGCCCAGGCTGAGGCGCGGACCCAGGCGGAACTCTTCCTGCACGTAGGCAAACCACGGGTCTTGCCGCCAGCCCCGGCGGGTATCGGAACCGGGCAGCATCACGTCGCCCAAGCGGGGGCGGGCTTCCAGGAACTCGGCCAGAGAGTCGAACTGGTAGTGGCCGATGGCGGTGAAGTCGGAGACCTGGTTGAAAGCCAGCCGATCGAAGGCCCCGCCCAAACGCACAGTGTGGCGGCCGCGGGTGTGGACCAGGTCGTCGTTGAGCTGGAAGTCGTTGAGGATGTGGCGGCGGGGGCGCATTCTGGCGGTTGTGCCGCCCATGTCGGTCAGGCCGGTCACGGCGATGGAACCCAGGGGCTGGCCCGCCACGAAGGACAGAGAGGCGGGAATGTCGGGGCGTGTCTGGCCCAGTTCCTCGTTGCGGACGCGGCTGAACGCCGCGCGCAGGGTATGGATGGTGCGGGGGGAAACCAAGTGCTGAACCTCGGTGTGGAGGAACTGGTAGCGGCCGACGGTGGAGAAGCGCCAGAGGCGCAGCGGATCGGGAGCGGCGCGCGTGGCGTTGTCAAAAGTGTAGCGGCCGGCCAGGCGCCAGGCCGGCGAGGCGAGCCAGTCGAGCTTGCCGGCCAGGTAGTCCTCGCGGGTGTCACGCACCGATTCGTTGACGAACTCGGCAGTGCCGTCGCCGAAGTCGCGTCCGTTGGGCAGCGGGTAGAGATCCAGGTACGGCCGAACCAGCGGGGAGACGGCTACCGCGCGAACGCCGCCCGGCGCCGGCAGCAGACCCCGGCGCGCCTCGACGGTCGGCACGCTGGGGCGGACCGTCTGGCTGAGGGTCTCACGAATGGCCTCGTAGTTGGCCAGGAAGAACAGCCTGTCCCGCCGCAGGGGTCCGCTCAGCAGGCTGCCGAACTGGTGACGGCGCAGGGGGGGTATCGGCCCACGGGGATCATCGAAGAAGTTCCGGGCGTCCAGCGCGCTGTGGTGGAAGAACTCGTAGAGGCTGCCGTGGAACTCGTTGGAGCCGGACTTGGAGACGGCGGTGAAAACAGCGCCGGCGGCGCGCCCATATTCGGCGCTGAAGGGGCTGGTGACCACGCGGACTTCGCGGATGCCCTCGGCGCCCAGCGTGTTGCCGGAGGCACTGGCAGCGGCCGTAGCGGCCCAGTCGTTAATGTGGATGCCGTCCAGCAAGAAGCTGTTCTGATTGGGGCGTGCGCCCTTCACCGAGATCTTCACTGCCGGCCCGTGGTTCACGTCGCGGTTGGCGAGGCGTATCAGGTTCACCTCCGGATGCTGGCCGGAAAGCCCGAACACGTCGTGGCCGTCCTGGGGGAGCGACTCGAGTTCACGCTGCCGGATCCATCCGCCCCAGCCGGCGGGGCTCATGCTGACCGGCGAGGCCTCGGCGGTCACTACCACCTGATCGCGAGCTTCGCCGAGTTCGAGAACAAAGTTCACGCGGGCCGCGGCGCCCGCCTCCAGCTCGATGCCGCGCCGCACCTGCTCGCGGAAGCCCGCTCGCGCAACCACGATCTCATACGATCCGGGCGCCAGGCGAAGGGCCTGGTAGTAGCCGGCGTCGTCGGTGGAAAGGTTGCGGATGGCCGAAGTGTTGGTCTCGCTGACGCGCACGGCGGCTTCCGCCACCAGCGCTCCGGAAGGATCCCGCACGGTGCCCTCGATGACGCCGGTGGTCTGGGCCGCAGCCGACGCCAACAAGCTTCCAAACAGCAGCCATTCTTGGGTGCGCATCCTGAACCTCTCAGGGGACTAGCTGGCCATGCAGCCGGCGATTGGCCTCCTCGACGAAACGAGTGTCGATGAGTTGGGAAGCGTCCACCGCCCGCGCAATGTAACCGTTGTGGGCTGCCCAGTCCACGAAGCGCTGTATGCTGACGCGGTCCAGTCGCCCGTCGGCGGAGATGCTTTCGCGGCAGGCGGCGCTGGCTGCGGCCAGGTCGTGGTCGGAAGCGTGGGCCAGTTCCGCCAGGGCGCGCGGGGTCTTGCCAGAGCGGTATTCACGCACGCCGCGCAGGTAGGCCCACAGAAAGCTGACGCCGCGCTCCGGATCGCCTTCCAGCAAAGCAGCACCAAACATCACGAAGGTGTGCTGGTGGTTGGGCAGGATGTCCCCAAGCGTGATGCTGCGCACGATGTCGGCGGAGACAGAGTCCAGGCTCCTGTCCAGATTCCCCGTCACCACAGCCTCAAGTTTGCCGGCCGCCACCGCGGCCGCCGCCTCGGGCTGGCGCATGGTGACCGGAATGACGTCGGCCCTGGTCATACCCGCGGAGGCCAAGAACTGGTCCAGGAAGAAGGCCAGTAGTCCGGTCTGGGTCAGGATGGCGACGCGCTTGCCTTTGAGCACACGCAAGTCGCGCAGGCCACGGGGGAAGGCCTTGCGGTTGCCGTAGATGGTTCCTCCGGCCACACAGCCCGGCACCGCCACGTCACGGGCGGCCACCAGTCTCATCCGGGCTCCCTTCAGCGCGGCGTTGATGAAACCCGGAGCGGGCGGCTGCATGCCAACCTGGACCTGGCCACTGGCCAGCAGGGTAAGCAACTGGGCGGGGTCCGGATCCGGGTGAAACTCCACCTCCAGCCCAGCCTCGCGAAAGAAGCCGAGTTCATCGGCCAGGTACAGCGGGGCCAGCGTGAAACGTGGGAGAAGCGCGACTCGCAGTTTGCGCGGGTGCGTTTTCCTGGCGCAGCCCGTGAGTGCGGCGGCGCCCAAGCAGGGCAGGAGTTGCCTACGGCGCATCGGTCCTCCTGGAGCCCGGGCCCAGCAGGTGCAGGGGCAGCACCTTGCCGGTGCGCGTGGTGAGCGGGTCCGCATGGATCACCTCCACGGCTTGCGTGCTGCGCCACAGCCGGGATGCGCCCGCCCCGCCCTGGAGCTGCCGCAGCTCGCGCAGGAAGCAGCCCCGCAGCGCCTCGGGCGACGACAGGGGGACTCTGCGGCTGACGCGCAGAATCACGCGGGCCTGATGGGCGCCGTCCTCCTCGACCAATTGGTAGTCCGTGGGGCCGCCGCCGAAGCGGGCCGGCAGAACCTCTTCGAGGATGTGCAGGATGTCGGCGCTGGCCAGGGTCACGCCCTGGCCGGTGAGTTTGCCGTAGCTGAAGATGTCGCGGATCTGGGTGGTGAAGCCGGCGCGGCTGAAGGTGCAGTCGCAGGTGGCGGGGGCCAGCACGCCGGCGTCGTCCATTTCGACGTTGATGAGGAAGAGGCCGGCTGCGGGCAGCAGGGTGGTGAACAACAGGGAGTCCACTTCGAGGCCGGACAGAGGGGCGGTGCGGCGGTAGCCGACGACGGCCACGGAGTCGTGAAACAGGTGCACGGAGTTGCCGGCGGTCATCTGGCGGCAGGCCATGCCGACAAAGCCGACTTCGCTGATCGGGTAGAAGGGGAAGACCTCCCCGCCGGCGGCCTCGATGGCGCGGCGCTTGGCGTCGGTCAGGGTTTCGCCGGCCACCAGGAAGAGCGTACCGCGGATGTCGAGGCTCTTCTCGAGGGCGGCCGCGGCTACACGCACCGCCGGACTGGGGTGGCAGGTCGCGAACACGGCCGTGCCCTGCTGCCGCCGTGCAGCGATCCATTCGGCCACGGGGAGGAAATCGTTGGGCGGCAGGAAAGTGGGGAAGGGGACCTTCTCTCCGAGCAGCCGCGCCAGCGCGACCAGGGCCTGGGTAGCAACCCGGTAGTGCGTGGAATCCAGCAGTCTGGAATAGACCGAGAACCACTTCTCGACGGGACAGCCCAACCGCGAGAAGCTGATGGCAGGCAGCAAGCCGTCGGCCGCGGGCAGAATTGCCCTGAGCTGCACGCGGCGCATGCCGGCCAGAGCGAACTCACGGATGTACAGGGCACGATAGGCTTCCCAGTGGACCCACCCCGACGCGCTCGTGGGGATGCTGGTCCCACCGCTGCGACTGCCGCCCGAGGAGCTTTCGATGGTCCCTTTGACCAACGGGTTGCCGAAACTCAGCGGGGTGGCGGGGATCTCCCGGCCGGACCGCAGGATGGGCCGTTTGCCCTTGAACTCGTCGTGCGCGAGCCAGACCCCTTGCCGGTGCAGGGCAGCCAGCGTGGATTCCAGCCCGTCCCGGCGGACGGCTGCGGCCAGATCGTCGTAGCTACATCCGGCCAGTTGGAACAACTGGTGGTAGGGGTTGGCCGGATTGGAGAAGATGAGCCGTTGCGCCAGGGCGAGGAAGTGGTTCTCGCGGTTGGCGAGTTGAGAGCGGATCGCGCCGTCGGGGTCGGCGCACGGGGGAGTACGCAGCAAGGCGTGCAGCCCCGCGGCCATCCGCGTGTAGTAGCCCAGCTTTTTCAGTGCCGCCACGCCCGACGCCCTCCCTCTGAGCATATCCACTTAAGCGCACGGCCAGTCGCTGGGGTGGCGGCCCGCCATGGTCTACGGCGCATCGGGCCTCCGTGATCCAGACCCCAGCAGGTGCAGGGGCAGCACCTTGCCGGTGTGCGTGGTGAGCGGGTCCGCATGGACCACTTCCACGGCTTGCGTGCTGCGCCACAGCCGGGAGGCGCCGGCCCCGCCCTGGAACTGCCGCAACTCGCGCAGGAAGCAGTCCCGGAGCGCCTCGGGCGACGACAGGGGGACGCGGCGGCTGACGCGCAGAACGAGGCGGGCCTGCTGCGTGCCGTCCTCCTCCACCAATTGGTAGTCCGTGGGGCCGCCGCCGAAGCGGGCCGGCAGAACTTCTTCGAGAATGTGCAGGATGTCTGCGCCGGCCAAGGTCACGCCCTGGCCGGTGAGTTTGCCGTAGCTGTAGATGTCGCGGACCTGGGTAGTGAAGCCCGCGCGGCTGAAGGCACAGTCGCAGGTGGCGGGGGCCAGGACGCCGGCGTCGTCCATTTCGAGGTTAATGAGGACCAAGCCGGCCGAGGGCAGCAGGGTGGTGAACAGCAGCGAGTCCACCTCGGCGCCGAGCAGCGGCGCGGTGCGGCGATAGGTGATGACCGCGACCGAGTCGTGGAACAGGTGCACGGAATTGCCGGCGGTCATCTGGCGGCAGGCGAACCCGATGGGCCCGAGCTCGCTGATCCAGTAGCGGGTAAAGACCTCCGCACCGGTGACCTCAATGGCGCGGCGCTTGGCCTCGGTCAGTGTCTCGCCGGCCACGAAGAAGATGGTGTCCCGGATGTCCAGCCCTGTTTCGGAGGCGGCGGCCGCTACGCGCACCGCCGGGCTACACTGAGCACTCACCACGCAGGGGGGACCTTGCTGCCGCCGCCGGGCGATGTGCTGGGCGACGGGCAGGAAGTCGTCGGGCGGCAGGTAGGTGGGGAAGGGAACCCGCTCCCCGCACCATCTGGCCAGCAGGACCAGGGCGCGGGTCGCCGTCTGATAGTGACTGGAATCGAGCGACCGGGCGCAGGTGGAAAACCACTTCTCCATGGGGTGCCCCAGGCGCGAGTAGACGAGGGAAACGAGCAGCCCTTCTCCGGCGGGCAAGATCGACCTCAGGTGCAGGTGGGGCCTGGCGACAAGAGAGAATTCGCGGATGTTCAAAACGTAGTGGGCTTCCCAGTGCCGCCACTCGAGGGCGCTCTTGCGGACACGAGTGCCGCCGCTGCGGCTGCCGCTGGAGAAGGATTCCAGGCTACCCTTGACCAGGGGGTTGCGGAAGCTGGAGGGGGTGGCGCGGATCTCGCGGCCGGAACGCCGGATGGGCTGCTTGCCCTTGAATTCGTCGTGGGAGAGCCAGACGCCCTGCCGGTGCAGGGCAGCCAGCGTGGCCTCCAGCCCGTCCCGGCGGACGGCTTCGGCCAGATCGTCGTAGCGGCAGCCGGCCAGTTCAAACAACTGGCAGTAGGGGTTGGCGGGGTTAGCGAAGATGGCGCGCCGGGCCAACTCCAGAAAGTGCCGCTCGCGGTTCTCCATTTGGTGGCGGATCATGCCGTCGGGGTCACTGAGCCGCGGGGCGCGCAGCAGGGAGTAGAGCCCACAGGCCATCCGCGTGTAGTAGCCCAGCTTGTTCAGTGAAGTCACGCCCGGCGGCCTCCATGCCAGAGTACGCATCGGAGCGCGCGACAGGCCGCGGGGGCGGTGAACAGCGATCGCCTACGACGCATCGGGTCTCCGTGATCCAGGCCCCAGCAAGTAGAGCGGCAGCACCTTGCCGGTGCGCGTGACCAGAGGGTCCTCGTGCAGGACTTCGACCGCCGCGGCGTTGCGCCAGATGCGCAGGACGGTCGTGCCGCTCTCCAGTCGCCGCAGCTCGGCGAGGAAGCAGTCTCTGACGGCCTGGAGGGAGGGCAGGGGCACCCGCCGGCTGACGCGCAAGACGACGCGCGCCTGGTCAGGCGCGTCTTCCTCGATCAGTTGATAGTCCAGGGGCCCGCCGCCGAAGCGGGCCGGCAGGACGTGCTCGAGGCTGGCGAGCACGTCGGCGCCGGCCAGGGTCACGCTGTGCCCGGTGAGCTTGCCGTA
>CAZIRH010000120.1:0-11397 GCA_964541065.1 uncultured Solibacteraceae bacterium | reverse complement strand
TGGGAGGCCTGGTCGTGGTCCGTGTCACCACCTTGACGGCCATGGCTGCGATCCCAATCAGGGTCTCGCCGTCCGCGAAGTCCAGGGCGATGTCCTCCGTCAGCCGCACCGCGCGGCACTGGTGCTCGCCGCCGACAAGCTGGATGTAGAGGGCATCCACCTCTTTGTCGTAGGTTATCTGCAAGGCCCTGCCCTCTGACCATCTTCTCAAATGCCCGCACTGGGTAGGATCGCGGCTGCCGCATCGGGGCGAGGGTGTACTTGTAGAAAGGAGAGCCGGGCGCGCTGGAACGCTCACAGCCCCGAGAGCGCGGCGGCGGCGGCCTCGGGCGCGAGGACCGGCACGGGCGACTGCGGGAAGCCCTTGGGATCGCGGGTGATCAGCGCGTCGCAATGGCTGGCCTCCGCGGCCGCGGCCGCTACCGCATCTTCGAAGTCGGGCCAGGAAAGCTCCAGGGCGCGCCGGATGACCTCGCCGTCCACCGGCGCAACGCCGACCACCCGCAGGATAGTCTCGAGGATCCGGCGGGCCACTGCGGCTCCACGCTCGCGGCGGAGCAAGTAGTGGATGATCGTTACGCCATGGGCGGCGAGAAAACCTTCGGCCTTGCCTTTCTCGATGGCTGCCCACACCCGGGCGCTCGCCTCGACGTGCGGCTTGCGGTCCAGCAGGATGTCGAGGACCACGTTGACGTCGAGCAGCACCCTCTTCACCGGTACTTCTCCGCAAGGTGCCGCCTGTAAGAAGCCACGTCTCCCCTCCGCAGTACCCCGCGGATCGAGCGCAATACGGGTGGCTCTTCGGCGTCCGGTCTGGGCGTCGTGATCGAGCCGAGGTAGGATTCCACCAGCCGCGACACCGAGGTCCCCCGCCTCCGCGCGTAGCGCTTGGCCCGCTGGACCACGGCTCCGTCAACGCTCAGGGTCAGCTTCGACACAATACGTATTATAGCGCAGAGGATCGTACGTATCGCGCGCCGCGGGCCGGCCACACCCGCGCACCCGCCGCCGCGATTGAGATATCGTCGAGAGTTGGAACCGTTGGAGGGAGCCTTATGCGAATCCGTCTTCTGCTGCTAGCGATGCCGCTGGTGAGCTGTCTGGCGGGCGCCGATCGGCCGGAATGGGACGACCCGTCCGTGCTCCAGGTGGGCGCCGAGAAGCCTCACGCCACGATGATGGCCTACCCCACTGCCGAGCTGGCCAAGACCTACGAGCGGGCGAAATCGCCCTGGTTCCTCTCGCTCAACGGGCAGTGGAAATTTCAGGGCGCGCTCCGGCCGGCCGACCGGCCGCTCGATTTCTATCGCCAGGACTACAGCGACTCGGCCTGGCGCTCGATTCCCGTGCCCTCCTCCTGGCAACTGCACGGCTTCGACGTGCCCATCTACTCGAACATCATCTACCCGTGGCCGCAGGACCGCAACCAGCCGCCCAAGGTGCCCTACGACTGGAATCCGGTCGGCAGCTACCGCACCCGCTTCACGGTGCCGCCGGCCTGGAAGGGCCGCCAGGTCTACCTCCACTTCGAGGGCGTCGATTCGGCGTTCTACGTGTGGGTGAACGGCCGCAAAGTGGGTTACAGCGAAGACAGCCGGACACCGGCCGAGTTCAACATCACGCCGCACCTCCAGGAGGGCCAGAATCTGCTGGCGGTCGAGGTCTACCGCTTCGGCGACGGCGCGTTCCTGGAGGACCAGGACATGTGGCGCATGAGCGGGATCTACCGCGACGTCTTCCTGTGGTCCACGGCCGATCGGCACGTCCGTGACTTCGAGATCCGCACAGAGCTTGACGAGGAGTACCGCGACGCTGATCTGGTAGTGGACGCCACGGTGACCAACCTGGCCGCCCAACCGGCCAAGGTGTCGCTGGCCATGGCGCTGAAGGACGCCGCGGGCGCCGCCGTGGGCGAGCCGCAGACGAAGAGCTTCGACCTCGCCGGGCGGGGTCAGACCCTGCTGCGGCTGTCCATGCGCGTGGCCGGTCCGAAGAAGTGGTCCGCCGAGACGCCCCACCTCTACCAGCTCCTGCTGACGCTCCAGGACGCCTCGGGCGCCGTGCTCGAAGTGATCCCGGCCAGCGTCGGCTTCCGCAAGGTGGAGATCCGCAACGCCCGCTTGCTGGTGAACGGGCGGCCGGTGCTGATCAAGGGCGTCAACCGGCACGAGCACAGCCCGGAGACGGCCAAGTACGTCCCCGTCGAGCTGATGCTCGAGGACGTCCGGCTGATGAAGCAGTTCAACGTGAACGCGGTGCGGACCGCGCACTACCCCAACGCGCCGGCCTGGTACGATCTATGCGACCGCTACGGCCTGTACGTGATGGACGAGGGCAACATCGAGGTGCACCACTACGGCAACGACCGCCGCAACCGCCTGAGCAACGACCCGGCCTGGAAGGAGGCGTATCTCGATCGGGTGCGGCGCATGGTCGAGCGCGACAAGAACCACCCCTCGGTCATCATGTGGTCGCTGGGCAACGAGTCGGGCGACGGCCCGAACGTGGCAGCCACCTACCGCTGGGCCCGCGAGCGCGACCCCTGGCGGCCTTTCCACTACGAGGGATCAAGTGCCAACGACGGCCCGAACTCCGACATCAACTCCTTCATGTACCCGCCTCCGGAACGCACGCGTCAGTTGGCGGCCAAGCGCCCGGAGATGCCGCTCATCCTGTGCGAGTACTCTCACGCCATGGGCAACTCCAGCGGCGGCCTCAAGGAGTACTGGGATCTGTTCTACTCCGGCACCAACGCCCAGGGCGCCTACGTCTGGGACTGGGTGGACCAGGGCATCCGCGTGCCCGTCCCCGGCGAGTACCGCAAGAACACCGCCCGGACGACCTTCCTGGCCTACGGCGGGTGGTGGGAGGACAAGACCGGCATCCGCAACGACAACACCTTCAACAACAATGGCCTGGTGGCGG
Source organism: uncultured Solibacteraceae bacterium (assembly GCA_964541065.1). Lineage (GTDB taxonomy): Bacteria > Acidobacteriota > Terriglobia > Bryobacterales > Bryobacteraceae > VFZS01. Next base: position 8,472 of record CAZIRH010000120.1, on the reverse strand, counting down.
CGGACCGGCGGCCGCATCCGGGACTGTGGGCCATCAAGTACGTGTACCGTTACCTCCATGCCTCCCCGGTGGATCTGGCCGCAGGTCGCATCCGCGTGAAGAGCTGGTTCGACTTCCTCAACGCCAAGGACATCGCGGCGGGTCTCTGGGAGGTGAAGGCCGGCGGAACCACGGTCCGTTCGGGCAAGCTCCCGGAACTGGACCTGGCCCCGGGCGAAGAGAAGGAATTCTCGATCCCGCTCGGCAAGATCGTGCCGCAACCGGGCGCCGAGTACTGGCTGAACCTCAGCTTCGTGCTGACAGCCGCCGCGCCCTACGCCGCCCAAGGGCACGAGATCGCCTGGGAGCAGTTTCTCCTCCCGATATCCGCCCCGGCGCCGGCCTTCAAGCCCACCGCTCTGCCGGCGCTGGCAGTCAAGGATGGCGAGGCCGAGGTAACTTTCTCGGGTCCGGCGTTCTCAATGCGGTTCGACAAGCGGGCCGGCGTGATCGCCTCCTACCGATACAAGGGCGTGGACCTGCTGGAACGCGGCCCGCAGCCCGACTTCTGGCGGGCCCCCACCGACAACGACCGCGGCGCCTGGAAGAACCTGCGCGGCCGGGGCACCGTTGCTCCCGAGAACGACATCACCGTGTGGCGCAACGCGGGCCCCGAATGGAAGGTCGGGGCGGTGCGGGTGGAGAAGCTCGGCAAGGAGTCCGCCCGGATCGCCGTGCAGGCCGAGCTGCCGCAGGTCGAAGCCGCCTACGCCATGACCTACACCGTCCACTCGAGCGGCGACCTCGTCGTGGAATGCTCCTACCGCCCGGGCCAGAAGAAGCTCGCCATGATGCCGCGCTTCGGCGCCGAGCTGGTGGTGGCGCCGGGCCTGGAGAACATCGCCTGGTACGGTCGCGGGCCGGTGGAGACTCACATCGACCGGCAGTTCGAGCGCATCGGGGTCTACCGCTCCACGGTGGAACGGGAGTGGGTGGACTACTCGCGCCCGCAGGAGAACGGCAACAAGACCGACGTGCGCTGGGTGGCGCTCACCAACGCGCAGGGAGTCGGCCTGCTGGCGGTGGGCGCGCCCACCCTCAGCGTGAGCGCGCGGCACTACACCAAAGAGGAGATGGACCGGGCCGGCTACACCTTCATGATGCAGCGGCGCCCCCAGATCTTCCTGAATCTCGACTGGAAGCAGATGGGCGTGGGCGGCATCGACAGTTGGAGCCAGAACGCCTACCCCATGACACCCTACCGGCTCCCCTCCGGCCAGGAGTACTCCTACAAGTTCCGCCTCACGCCGGTGGCCGGCGCCTTCGCCGCCAAGACCCGCGAAGCGTTCTGAGAAGCTGGGAAGATCGGGCCGACAGGCGAAACCGCCTGTCCCACGTCGCGCTCAGCGGGCCGCCTCCAGCCACAGAACCGGCTGCCGGATCGGGTAGTTGCGCACGGCTTCTTCGGCGGTCGGGTCGGGATCCAGCCTGCGCCACAGTTCGAGGTAGCCCGGCACGTCCAGGGCGATTCCGGCCAACAGCAGGCTGGGATGCCGGAGGGGCCAGCACTCGAAGTACATCACGTCCGGCGGATACGGCCACTTCTTCTTGTCCGCGATGTAAGGATACATGAAGGCCATGGCGCGCCGCATGCCGCGGCCGTCTCCCAACTCGAACCTCCACAGGTTGTCCTGGCGCGTGGAGAGGATTTGGCACACCATGGCCATGGCATCGAGGTTGAACAGCGAGTAGCCGTAAGGCTTGGTGCGCTTCAGCTCGAGCGGGAAGCTGCCGTCGGCGGCCATTTGCACTGGCAGCAGGGCCTGTTTGTAGCGTTCCCGGCAGAAGGTCATAAGCCCGGCGTTGCCCGTCAGGCGGGCGAACTCGGCCGCCTGGACCACCCAGCACGTGCCGTGGTTATTCTTGGCATCGCGCTCGTCGTGGCCGTACTGGTGCGTGGTCATCCACTCCAGGTACCGCGCGAACCACTGCTTCACGCCTGCCGCCTCCTCGGCCGCCAGGGCGCCCGAGTCCTCGATCGCCGTGACGGCCCGCGCCACCTCCACGAGATGCAGCGTATCGATGATGCCCACCCCGCGGCCCGTCACCCGGCCCTGAATCGCCTGGGCGTAGAGCAGGTGCGGGTTCATGAGCGTCTCCGGATCGAGGAACCAAGCCCGCAGGTGCCGGGCCGCGTGCGCGGCGTAGCGCTTCTCGCCCGTGATACGCCAGGCCGCGGCCAGCGCGGGCAGCTCGACGCTCAGCCGCATCAGCGCCCGCCGGTGCTCGTTGAAGTTGCCCGGGTTGCTCATCCCGTCGCGCTGGAGGTATGGGCCGGCAGGGTTCTTCGGGTCCGGCCACCAGTAGTCGCCCTCCGAGAAGTAGTCGTGCCTACCTCCCGCGCTGCGCGGGCTGGTGGAGGCGGCGATGGTGACAGGCTGCTCGCGCAGGTAGCGTCCGGCGGCCTTCAAGATGCGCTCCCGGTCGATGCGCCCCACATCCGGCGCGGGGATGCCGGGGCCGGCCAGCAGCGGGCCGGCGAAGGGGAGCACGAGGAATTCGCGGCGGGTAGTTGCACTGCTCATATCCAACAGGGTAAAACCAGTCATCTATGATGCCAACCAATGATACCCCCGTGGCAGGCAACGGTTGCAGCCGCCGGAGCCTGCTCCGCTCCGGGACGGCGCTGGGAACCGGAGCGCTGCTGGCCGGCGCCCTTCCGTCGCTGGCGCAGGCCGCCGGCGAGGATTCTGCGCCCACCCGGGGCCGCCGCCTGACCCAGGGCTGGGAGCACTACCGCGGCGCCTTGGGCGGGCTGTGGGAGATCTGGCGGGGCGAGAAGGCCAGCGACAACGTGGCCTGGCAGGCCGTGGAACTGCCGCACTGCTTCAATGCCCGCGACGCGGTCGATCCCGACCAGGCGTACTACCAGGGACCGGGCTGGTATCGCGCCACGCTGCCGCTCGACAATCCGTACCCGCGGGGCCGCACGCTGCTCCACTTCGAGGGCGCCGGCCAGAAGGCCGAGGTCTATGTGTACCTGGAGAAGGCGGGCGCGCACGTGGGCGGGTACGACGAGTTCACCGTGGACATCACCGAGCCGGCCGCGCGGCATCTCCGACGGCCCGAGGCCAAGGGGCGGGCGCCGGTCGCGGTGCTCTGCGACAACTCGCGGGACCTCGAGATGATCCCCTCGAACCTGAGCGACTTCAACCTCTACGGCGGCCTGTACCGCTATGTCAACCTCGTCTACGTGCCGGCCATCTCCCTCGAACGCGTTCACGTGGAAACCAGGGTGGAGCCGGGCGGCAGGGCGGGGACCGCGGTCTTCGCGCGCCTCTACAACCCGGCCGGGTTGGCCGACGAAGTCGAGCTGGCGGTCGAGATTCTCGATCCCGCCGGGAAAGTCCTGGACACGACCGGGCGGAAGCTGGTGCCCTGGACCGGACGCCGCGAGGTGGCCCGTTTCGACATTCCCTCGCCCGCGCTATGGTCGCCCCGCGCACCTTCCCTTTACCGCTGCCGCGTGACGCTCCGCAGCGCGCACGGCGAGATGCGCCTCGAGGAGCGCTTCGGGCTGCGGCACTTCGAGTTCCTCCGCCACGGTCCCTTCCAGCTCAACGGCGAGCGGCTGCTGCTGCGCGGCACTCACCGCCACGAAGATCACGCCGGGCTGGCCGCCGCCATGACGGAAGAGCTGATCCGCCGCGAGATGCGGATGATCAAGGAGGTGGGCGCCAACTTCGTCCGGCTGGGCCACTACCAGCAATCCCGCATCGTGCTGGAGGCCTGCGACGAGCTCGGGCTGCTGGTCTGGGAGGAGATCCCCTGGTGCCGCGGCGGGTTAGGCGGCCCGCGCTACCGCCGGCAGGCGCGCGACATGCTGGCGGCCATGATCGACCAGCACCGCAACCACCCCTGCGTGATTCTGTGGGGCCTGGGCAACGAGAACGACTGGCCGGGCGATTTCGAGGAGTTCGATCAGCAGAAGATCCGCGCCTTCGTGGGCGAGCTCCACGAGCTGTCGCACCAGCTCGATCCGTCCCGCCAGACCGCTCTCCGCCGCTGCGAGTTCGCCAAAGACATCGTCGATGTCTACTCGCCCTCCATCTGGGCCGGCTGGTACCGGGGCCGTTACACCGAGTACCAGAGCTCCTCGGAAAAGGAGATGAAGACGGTCCATCATTTCCTGCACGCGGAGTGGGGCGGCGACAGCCACGCGCGGCGGCATTCCGAAGATCCGGACCGCCTCCTCTCCCGCATCGCGGCCGGCCAGGGCACCGACGAGCGCGGACTCGACTACCTCCTCACCGGCGGGCAGGCGCGGGCTTCCCGGGACGGCGACTGGTCGGAAACCTACATCTGCAACCTCTTCGACTGGCACCTCAAAGAGCAGGAGACCATGGACTGGCTCACGGGAGCCGCGCAGTGGGCGTTCAAGGATTTCTCGACGCCGCTGCGGCCCGAGAACCCCGTGCCGCGCATGAACCAGAAGGGCCTGGTCGAGCGCGACCTGACGCCCAAGGAAAGCTACTACGTCTTTCAGTCCTACTGGTCCGAGAAACCCATGGCGCACATCTACGGGCACTCCTGGCCGGTGCGCTGGGGCGGCCCCGACGAGCGCAAGCTGGTGAAAGTCTACTCCAACTGCCCGGAGGCCGAGTTGTTCCTCAACGGCGAGTCCTGCGGCCGGAGAAAGCGCAGCAGCCAGGACTTCCCGGCCGCCGGGCTGCGCTGGCTGGTGCGCTTCCGCGAGGGTGAGAACCATGTGCGCCTCGCGGCTCGCAAGGACGGCGTCGAGGTGACCGACGAACTCCGGCTTCGCTACCAGACGGCGCAGTGGGGCAAGCCGGCGCGCCTGGCGCTGGCGGAGGCCCACCGCGCGGGCGGCGTGATCGCGCTCGAGGCGCAGTTGCTCGACGCCGCCGGCCTCCGCTGCCTGGATGCGCGCCACATCGTGCGCTTCGCGCTGGCCGGCGACGGCCGGCTGCGAGACAACCTCGGCACCTCGACCGGCTCGCGCAAGGTCGAGCTCTATAACGGCCGCGCCATCATCCGCGTAGAACTGCGCCGGGGCGCCGCGGCAGTCAGCGTCTCCGCCGAGGGTCTGCCGGCGGCGTTCCTCCAGGTGATGGCGTGAGCGCAAAACGTATAACATGGTTCTGCTAAGGAGAATTTCATGACTGCTATCTCCCGCCGTTCCTTTTTCCAGGGAGCCGCGCTGGCGACTTCCGCGACACGCGTCTGGGGCGCCAACGACCGGATCCGGGTCGGCATCGTCGGGCTGGGGGGCCGCGGCGGCGCGCACGTGCGCTCCTACGCCACGATCCCCGACAGCCAGATCACCGGGCTCTGCGACGTCAACCAAGCGGCCCGGGAACGGGCCCAGGGCATGCTGGTCAAGTTCAACCTGGCCAAGGCCAAAGAGTACGTGGACATGCGCGAGATGTTCGCCGATAAGGACATCGACGCGGTCTCGATCGCCACGCCCAACCATTGGCACGCCCTGGCCACGATCTGGGCCTGCCAGGCGGGCAAGGACGTCTACGTCGAAAAGCCCGCCAGCTACAACGTCTACGAGAGCTGGCGCATGGTCGAGGAGGCGCGCAAGCACAACCGCATGGTGCAGGTCGGCTCGCAGGGGCGCAGCACGCCCCACAAGATCCGGGCCATGGCGCTGCTGCGCGAGGGCGTCATCGGCAAGGTCTACATGGCGAAAGGGCTGTGCTTCAAGCGCCGCCGCTCCATTGGCCGCACTCCCGCCCAGCCGGTGCCCGCGGGCATCGACTGGGACAAGTTCCTCGGCCCCGCCCCCATGCGGTCCTTCACCATGAACCGTTTCCGCTACAACTGGCACTGGTTTTGGGACACCGGCAACGGCGACATCGGCAACCAGGGCGTGCACGAGATGGACATGTGCCGGTGGGGTCTGGGCGACGTGCCCCTGCCTGGGTGGGTGTTCTCGAGTGGCGGTAAGTACGCCTACGACGACGACCAGGAGACGCCCAACACCCAACTGGCCACCTTCGACTACGGCGACGCCCAGCTCGTCTTCGAGGTGCGCGGGCTGCTGACGGGGCCGGAGGCCGGCCAGCCGGTGAGGGGAGGCAATGCCATCGGCAACCTCTTCCTGGGCAGCGAGGGCTGGATGTGGGTGGATGGCCGCGGCTTCGAGGTCTACAAGGGCGAGAAGAACGAAAAGGCCATGGAGGAGAAGGGCTCCGAGGACAACACCACCGCTGTTCACATGCAGAACCTCTTCAAGGCCTGCCGCAGCCGCAACCACAAGGATCTCACCGCCGACGTCGAGATCGGCGCGACCTCCGCGGCGCTGTGCCACCTGGCCAATGTCTCCTACCGCACCGGCCGCAAGCTGGCCTGGGATGCCGCCAACAAGCGCTTCGTCAGCGATCCCGAGGCCGACCGGCTGCTGACCCGGGACTACCGCAAGCCCTACGTGGTGTGAGGCCGCCCGGGGGCTGCCGTGCACGTCGGCTTTCACACCGACGCCTTCAACTCCAGCTACTGGAGTTTCGAGCAGTGCCTTCAGTGGGCGCAGCGCCACGGCGTTCACTTCATCGAGTGCGGCACGATTGACGGCGTGAGCTGGATCCACGGCCTGGGCTACCAGCCCCATGTGGCCCTGTGGGAGGACCCGGTCCTGCTGCGCAAGAAAATGGAAGGCTACGGGGTCGAGTTCTCGCAGCTCGACGCCGCCTTCCCGCTGTCGCTGCCGGAGGGCACCACGCTCGGCGTCGAGTACGTTCTGCACAGCGTGCGCTGGGCCAAGCTCGCCGGCTGCCCGCGCATCGACACCACCGACGACCGCCACCGGCCCGCGGGGCTGTCCGACCGCGAGGCCCTCGACCACATGCGGCGCATCTACCTTCAGATCCTGCGCGTGGCCGAGGCCTACCAGATCACCATCAACATCGAACCGCACGGCTACTACACCACCCAGCCCGAGTTCCTCGCCGAGATGCTGGCGTTCGCCGACTCGCCCTACTTGCGCCTGAACATGGACACCGGCAACACCTTCATCGCGGGGCAGGACCCGGTCGCTTTCCTGCGGCAGTTCCTGGGCAAGGTGAACCACGTTCACGTCAAGGACGTGAGCCCGAGCCTGGCGGCGGCGTCCCGCGGCGAACTGACCGGCATCGCCGTGAGCCACTGCGCCGTGGGCGAAGGGGTCAACGCGGACAACATCCGCCAGTCGGTGGCGCTGCTGGCCGAAGCCGGCTATGACGGCGTGCTGAGCCTGGAGTGCGAGGGCCAGGGCGGGCCGCTGATCGAGCGCAGCCTGGCCTGGGTGCGGGGGCTGGTGGGGGAGTGAGGCGGCTGTTCACGACCCTGCTTTTCGCCGTGCTGCCGGTACAGGCGGCCGCGCCGCAGGCGAAACCGCCTGCGCCACGCCGCGTGCTCATCCTGACCGGGGAGAGCGACCTTCCCTACCACGACTGGCGGGTGACCACGCCCATCCTGCGCGGCATTCTCGAGCGGGCGGGCCGCTTCGAGGTTGCGGTGGCCGACCAGCCGCGCACGCTCACCGCCGGCGCGCTGGCCGGCTACGACGCACTGGTGCTCAACTACAACGGCCCCCGCTGGGGCCAGCCCGCCGAACGCGCGGTCGAGGATTTCATCCGCTCCGGCAAGGGCATGGTGGCCGTGCACGGCGTCAGCTACGGCGTCTTCTTCGGCCAGGAGCTTCGGGAGGGCCGCTGGCGGCGCTCCTCGACCGGCGATCCCGGCTGGCCGCCGTACGCCGAGATGCTCGGCGCGACCTGGGAGCCCGAGAAGATCGGCCACGGCAAGCGCCACGTCTTCAAGGTCAAGTGGGTCGATCGGGAGCACCCCATCAGCCGCGGGCTGGAAGAAACGTTCCTCGCCGACGACGAGTTGTACCACCGCATGGACCTGCGGCCGAACGCGCACGTGCTGGCCGCCGCGTTCAGCGACCCCGCCACCGGCGGCACGGGGCGCGACGAGCCGATCCTCTGGGCGGTGCCGTTCGGCCAGGGGCGCGTGATCCACTTCACGCTGGGCCACGATGCGGCTTCGATGTCCCGGCCCGGCTTCGTGGCGGCCTTCGCCCGCGCCACCGAGTGGGTCGCCACGGGAGAGGTTACGCAACCCGCACGCTGAGGGCTGACCGAGCGCTCCTGGCGCAGTCTCAGACCCGCCAGCAGATCAGTTTCGGCTCCGTCATCTCTTCGACCGCGTAGCGCGGGCCTTCGCGGCCGGTACCACTCAGTTTCACCCCGCCGTAGGGCATGTGGTCCGCGCGGAAGGTGGGCACATCGTTGATCATCACGCCGCCCACTTCCAGTTCCCGCGCCGCCCGAAAAGCGCATTCGAGGTGGCGGGTGAAGATGCCGGCTTGCAGCCCGTACTCCGAGGCGTTCACCCGGGCGATGGCCTCCTCGAGAGTACGGTAGGTGTTGACTACTACCACCGGGCCAAACACCTCGCGGCAACAGACGCGGAGGTCCTCCG
>CAZIRH010000119.1:0-11479 GCA_964541065.1 uncultured Solibacteraceae bacterium | reverse complement strand
GCACGCTAAAGCGCGCGCCACGAGGGAACATGTCACTCTACTTATGCGCGGCTGTGTAGCGAGGCTGCTTGAGCCGGGGCTATCGCCGGTGTTGAGGCGGTCCGCTTTCCCCGCGGCGGATGCTAGGATGACTGCTTGAATATCGCGGTGCTGATTCCGGCGCTCGGCCCAGGCCCTCCCCTGGTCGAGTTGGTGCGCGACCTTTCCCAGTCGCCCGTCGCCCGGATTGTGATCGTGGATGACGGCAGCGGAGCGGAGTACCGAAAGTGTTTCGCGGAGTGCGCGCAGTATCCCCGCGTGGAAGTGCTGCGGCACGCCGTCAACTTGGGGAAGGGAGCCGCACTCAAGACCGGCATCAACCACGTGCTGTGCGGCCATCCGGACGTCCTCGGCGTGGTGACCGCGGACGCCGACGGCCAGCATCTGGCCGAGGACGTCGTTCAGGTGGCGCTCCGGCTGGCGGGGCAACCGGACTGCCTGGTTCTCGGCAGCCGGGAGTTCGGGCCGCGGGTGCCCTGGCGGAACCGGTTCGGAAACGTGGTAACCCGCGGCCTGGTGCGGCTGCTCATCGGTCACACGCTTCAGGACACGCAGACCGGGCTGCGCGGCATTCCCCGGTCTTTGCTCCCCCACCTGCTGGGAATCGCCTCCTCCGGCTACGAGTTCGAGCTGGACATGCTCATCGCGGCGAAGCACCACGCCTGCCCCGTGGTCGAGGAGCGGATCCGCAGCGTCTATCCGCCGGGCCGCCGGTCATCGCATTTCGACCCGCTGTTCGACTCGATGCGGATCTGCTTCGTGCTGCTCCGCTTCAGCGCGCTCTCGCTCGCCACGGCCGGCGTGGACAACCTCGTCTTCTTTCTCGCTTACGGGGGCGCAGGCAGCGTCGCCCAATCGCAGGTGCTGGGACGGGCCGTGGCGGTGCTGTTCAACTACTCGGCGGCGCGCCGTGCGGTGTTCTTGTCCCGCGAGCGGCATCGCATTCTGCTGCCCAGGTACCTGCTGCTGGTGCTGGCCAGCGGGGCGGCGTCCTACGTGCTGATCGAGGCGCTCCGCTCGACCCTGGCCTTCCCGGTGATGGCCGCCAAGATGACCGCGGAATCTTTGCTGTTCATCCTGAACTTCGTCATCCAGCGGGACTTCGTGTTCCGGCGACGCGAGCCTCCTGCGGCGACGGACTGGGACCGCTACTACACGAAGACGCCGCTTACCGGCAGGCTCACGCGGCGGCACACCGCGGCGGTCCTGGTGCGGGTGCTCAGACGCTTTGCCGGCGAGGGCCTGGGCGGCATCGTCGAGCTCGGCGGCGGCAACAGTTGCTTCTTCGAGCGCATCCTGCGGGACCTGCGCCCCGCGGTCTACCACGTGGTGGACACCAGCGAATACGGGCTTGCGCTGCTGCGACGGCGCTGGGGAGAGCATCCCCAACTGCGCCTGCACCGCCAGAGCGTCACGGCCCTGGCGCTCGCGGTCGAGGCCGACGTGGTCTTCAGCGTGGGCTTGATCGAGCACTTCGACCACGAGGGCCTGCGCCAGGCGATCGACGGGCACTTCCGGGTGCTGAAGCCGGGCGGCTACGCGATTCTCTGCTTCCCCACGCCAACCTGGCTCTATCGCGCCGCGCGCTTTGTCTGTGAAGCGCTCGGCGCCTGGCGCTTTCCCGACGAGCGCGCTTTGCGGCCCGACGAAGTCCGTGCTTCGCTCGCCGGGCGGGGCAGGGTGGTGTTCGAGAAAACGCTCTGGCCGCTGGTCTTTACCCAGCATCTGATGGTGGTCCGCAAGCTGGAAACCCCTGTGACCACCCCTTCCCAATGACCCGCCGTCTCATCTTCTGGTTGCTGCTGGCGGGCCTGATCGCCCTGCTGGGCTACGGCTTCTGGTCGGCCCGGCTGTTCGATCAGCCGGTCTGGACGCGGGCCGGTTTGGAGCGCCTGGCGTGGTTTGGCGCGATCTACGGCGCCTGGGTGCTGCTGGCCGCGCTGGTGTTTCCCCGGCGATTTGCCTGGGCGACGCTGCTGGCGGCCGTGGCATATGTGATCGCGGTGGCCGGGGTGCGCGCGCCCGCGGCCGTGCTCTTTTTCCTTCTCTCCTCGTGGGCCCTGGGTGGCCTGCTGGCGGTGGAGGGTTGGCTCGGCCTTCTGGTGGGCCTGAGCCTGCACGCCTGGATCATCGGCCTGGTGGTCCAGCTTCCGGTGAACTACGCGCCGCTCTACGCCATCTGGTTCGCGCTCCCGCTGATCTTCGCGCGCCGGCGCCTGTGGCAAAGCCGCACCCGGATCGCGGAGTGGTTCCGCGGCGCGGAGCGCGGCCGGAGGCAGGTTTGGCCCGCCGCGCTGCTGGGGCTGATCCTGCTCGCGCACCTGCTGGTCGCGCTGGGGCCCGAGGTGAGCGCCGACGGGCTGGCCGTGCACCTGGCCATCCCGATGTCCGTCGAGGCGCATCATGGCTGGGTCTTCGACGTTCGCCACACGGCTTGGGCGGTGATGCCGATGGGCGCGGATTGGTGCTTCACCGCGGCGTATCTACTGGGCGGCGAGGCGGCCGCGCGCCTGTTCAACTTCGGCATGTTGCTGGTGGTGGTCGCGCTGATCTACGCTTTGCTGGGACGCCTGGCGCCCCCAGGCGTGCGGCTCCTGCTGGCGGCGCTCTTCGCTTCCAGCCCCATTGTGCAACTGGTGACCGGCTCGCTGTTCACCGACAACTTCTGGAGCGCGGTGCTGTGCGGCGCGTTCCTGGCGCTGGTCCGGTACCGGGAATCCGGACACAGCAGATACCCCTGTGTGGCGGCGGTGCTGCTGGGCGCAGGCCTGGCCACCAAGTTCGGCACCTTGGCGTACGCGCTGCCCGTGGGGGTGCTCCTGGCCATCGAGCTCCGGCGCCGGCGCGCGATGCGCCTGGCGCCAGCCCTGGCTGTGCTGCTCGCGGTCTTCGGAGCGCCGCCCTACCTCAAGGCGTACTTCCAGACCGGCAACCCGGTATTCCCTTTCCTGAACACCGTTTTTCGCTCGCCCTACTTCGATACGCAGACGGAGTTCGTGGACTACCGCTTCCACAACGCGCTCTCGGCTACCTCGCTGTACGATCTGACCTTCCACACCTCGCGGCATCTCGAAGCTCAGGACGGCGGCCTGGGGTTCCACTATCTGCTGTTCCTGCCCTTGGCGCTGGTGCTGCTGCGGCGCCGGAGCTCCTATCTCGAATGGGCCGCGCTGGCCACTTCTGTTCCCTTCGCGGTGCTGACCTTCGCCGCGCAGCCCAACGCGCGGTACCTCTATCCGGCGCTCCCACTCTTCATGGTCATGGCAGCCGGCCTGATGGCCGCCACGCGCGAAGAGAGCGGCCTTCGCTACCGGGCGCTGGTGGCGGCAGCGCTGATCCTGTTCTTCCTGAACGCCTGGTTCCTGCCTGCTTCAGGCTGGTATCACAAGAGCTTCTTCGTCAACCGCCTGTTCGATCCCTCCGATTGGGAGCGCTACCTGGACTACTCCGCTCCGGCGAGGAAGCTGGTCACCTACCTCAACCAGAAATACCCCGATGAGCCGGTGTTCTTCGTCGGAACCGGCCAGATCGCGGGACTGCACGGACAAGCCTACACCGCCGGCTGGCATCACGACGCCTTCGACCGCCGCCTGCGCGCGGCGGCTTCGCCGCCCGACTGCCTGAGGTTGATGCAGGAACTCGGCATCCGCCGCTTCGTGGCGCCCAGCGAACCCCGGCTGGTAACGCGCCCGGCCGTGCGGGCGTTCCTGGTCATGTTCACCCGCCAGGAGTATCAGTCCGCGGGCTGGCAGGTATCGAGCCTGAACGAGTCGTTCGCCACCCGAGCAACATCTCCGCCAGTGCTCCCGGGAAGCTACGATGACATGGACCTCTCCATCGACTACTGGGGCCAGTGGAGCGGCGGCGTGGACTTCACCAGGGCCGCCCACGGCTCGGTCACTTTCTCCAACCGGCGCGGCGACTGGTTCCGGCTGAGCTTCGAAGGAAGTGAAGTCACCTGGTTCTACACCCAGGCGTTCAACCGAGGCCGGGCGGAGGTCTTCCTGGACGAAGCGAGCCGGGGAGTGGTGGACCTGTACTCGCACGTCACCGTGTGGCAGGCGCGGACGTCTTTCGGCGGTCTCGGGCGCGGCGCGCACACCCTCGAAGTGCGGGTGCTGGGCGAGAAGCACCCTGCCGCCGCGGACTGTTTTGTGGACGTGGATCTGCTCCTGATCCGCTGAGCGGCTGGCCGGCGGATCGCGATAACCTACAAAGATGGAGGGCGTGGCGGAACCGTCGGGGCTGGTGTTCAACATCCTGCGGTTCTGTCTGCACGACGGGCCGGGCATCCGGACCACCGTGTTCCTGAAGGGCTGCCCACTGGCCTGCCAGTGGTGCCACAACCCGGAGGGCCAGGCGTCCCGCCCCGACTTGCTGTACTACGAAGGCCGCTGCCGGCGGTGCGGGGCCTGCAAGGCGGTCTGCCCCCATGGGGAAGGGGCCCAGCAGGACGGCGCCATCCGGCCCACCGAGCTCTGCGAGCGCTGCGGCGCCTGTGTCGAGGTGTGCGTGGCCTTGGCCCGCGAGATCGTCGGCCGGCGCATGACGGTCGCCGAGGTCATGCGCGAAGTCGTGAGCGACCTCGTCTTCTTCGAGGAGTCGGGCGGCGGCGTGACCCTGTCCGGCGGGGAGCCGCTGCTGCAACCGCGCTTCGCGGAGGCGCTGCTGGGCGCGTGCCGCGACTGCGGCATTCACACGGTCCTGGAGACGTGCGGCATGGCTCCCGGCGAGGTTGTGTTCGACGTCGCCACCAAGGCGGATCTCGTACTATACGACTTGAAGGTAGTGGATCCGCTGAAACACCGCCGGTATACGGGAGCGGCGAACGAGATGATCCTCGCCAATCTGGAGATGCTGGCCGCCACGGAGCACCCGCTCGTAGTCCGGCTCCCGGTGATTCCCGGCATCAACGACGGGGAGGAGGATCTGCTGACCTGCCTGCGTTTGCTCGCTGCGCTGCGCATCCGCCGCATAGACCTGTTGCCTTATCACCGGATCGGAACGGAGAAGTACCGGCGGCTGGGACGGCACTACCAGCTCCCTGAGACCGCCGCGCCCACCGCCGAGCAGGACCGCATGATGGCCGCGCGGTTTGAAGCCGAAGGATTCGAGGTCACCATTGGGGGGATGAAATGACGGAACGCGTGGCGAAGTTGCGCCGGCTCAGTCTCGAAGAGAAGCCCTGGCTGTCGCTGGAGCGCGCGGCGCTGGTGACGGAGTTCTACCGGACCTGCGACTCGAGGTCGGAGCCGATGCGCCGGGCCCTGGCGTTCCGTCACCTTCTAGAGCACAAGACGATCTACATCGGCCCCGGCGAGCTGATCGTGGGCGAGCGGGGACCGGCCCCCAAAGGCACTCCGACCTATCCGGAAGTATGCTGCCACAGCATGGAAGACCTCGAAATCCTCGACTCCCGCGAGAAGACCTCCTATCGCGTGGACGACGAGGCCAGGAGGATCCACCGCGACCAGATCATTCCGTACTGGCGCGGCAAGAGCATGCGGGAGCGGATCTTCCGCGAGATGGAACCCGCGTGGGTAGACGCCTACGAGGCGGGCCTCTTCACCGAGTTCATGGAGCAGCGGGCCCCCGGCCACACGGTCCTGGGCGACGTGATCTACCGCAAGGGCCTGCTCGATCTCGGGGCGGACATCGAGGCTGCCCTGGCGCGCCTGGATTTCTTTAACGATCCGGAAGCCTACGACAAGCAGCAAGAACTCAAAGCTATGGCGGTGGCCGCCGACGCGGTGATCCGGTTCGCCGAGCGGCATGCGGAGCTCGCGCGGCAGCTTGCCGCCCAGGAGGCCGATCCGCGCCGCCGGGCCGAGCTGAAGCGGATCGCGGAAGTCTGTTCGCGGGTCCCGGCGCGCGCGCCGCGTGACTTCTGGGAAGCGCTGCAAGCCTACTGGTTCATCCACCTCGGTGTGATTACCGAGCTGAACACCTGGGACTCGTTCTGTCCCGGCCGGCTGGATCAGCACCTCCAGCCCTTCTACCAGCACGGGCTCGAGCAGGGCACACTCACCCGCGAGGACGCGCAGGAGCTGCTCGAATGCTTCTGGGTTAAGTTCAACAATCAGCCCGCCCCGGCGAAAGTGGGCGTCACCGCGGCCGAAAGCGGCACCTACACGGACTTTGCCAACATCAACACCGGCGGTCTCAAGCCGGACGGCTCCGACGGCGTCAACGAGGTCACGTACCTGCTGCTGGACGTCGTTGACGAGATGCGGCTGCTGCAACCCTCCTCGAACCTGCAACTCAGCAAGAAGAGCCCGGACCGGTTCCTCAAGCGCGGCCTGGAGATCGTGCGCCAGGGCTGGGGACAGCCCTCCATCTTTAACGCCGACCTGGTGGTGGAGGAGCTGCTGCGCCAGGGCAAATCCATCGAGGATGCCCGTCAAGGCGGGACTTCCGGGTGCGTGGAAACCGGCGCTTTCGGCAAGGAAGCCTACATCCTCACCGGATACTTCAATCTGCCCAAGGTGCTGGAGGTCGCCCTGGCGAACGGCGTCGATCCGCGCAGCGGGAAGAAGATCGGCGTCGAGAGCGGCGATCCCCGGACCTTCCGCAGCTACGACGAAGTTTTCGCAGCGTTCCGGAAGCAACTACATCACTTCATTGACATTAAGGTGCGCGGCAACCAGATCATCGAGCGCCTCTACGCCCGGCATATGCCGGCGCCGTTCCTTTCGTTGCTGATCGACGAGTGCATCGCCCGGTGCGATGGCACCGCCCGGGGCAAGGACTACCACGACGGCGGCGCGCGCTACAACACCACCTACATCATGGGCGTCGCCCCGGGCACCACCACCGACAGCCTCTCCGCCATCCGCTACCACGTCTTCGATCGCCAGAGCCTCACCATGGACGAGCTGCTCGCGGCGCTCCGCGCCAACTTCCAGGGCCACGAGCGGACCCGCCTGCTCCTGGTGAACCGCACCCCGAAGTACGGCAACGACGACGACTACGCCGACCGGATCCTGGCGGACGTTTTCGAGGCGTTTTTCGAAGAGGTGAACGGAAGGCCGAACACGCGCGGCGGCTGCTACCGGGTGAACTACCTCTCGACCACCTGCCACGTGTACTTCGGCTCAATGACCGGCGCCACGCCGGACGGACGGACGGCGGGCGAACCTCACTCGGACGGCATCTCCCCGGCGCAGGGCGCCGACCGGCGGGGGCCCACCGCGGTCCTCAAGTCGGCGGCCCGGATGGACCACGCCCGCACCGGGGGCACGCTGCTGAATCAGAAGTTCCATCCGCAGTTGCTGGCGGGCGAGGAAGGGCTGGACAAGCTGGCGGGCCTGGTACGCGCCTACTTTCGGCTGGACGGGCACCACATCCAGTTCAACGTGGTGACGGGGAAGACGCTGCGCGCCGCGCAGGCCGACCCCGCCGCGCACCGCGATCTGATCGTGCGGGTGGCTGGCTACAGTGACTACTTCTGCGACCTGACGCCCGCGCTCCAGGACGAGATCATCGCCCGGACCGAGCAGAACAGCCTCTGAGTGCGGCTGGCGCCTCACCGCCGCGAGGTGGCCGGCCGGCTCAACCCGCGCTAGAAGCTGAACCCCACCAGCCCGAAGATCTGGAGCCAGTGGTCGCGCGTGCGCACGCCGGGGACTGGTCCCAGGGGGTCGCCTTCCGTGTGCGCGCGGTAGACCTTGGAGGTGACGCCGAGCCGGAAGTGGCGGTCGCGGTCCACGAAGGCCTCCGCGCTCACCAGCGCGTAGTAGCCCCAGCCGCTGCGCGAGTTGCATTCAGGACAGTCCAGGCGGACGTAGTCGCTGAGTTGACGCAGCAGCTCGGTGTAGCGCAGGTAAGCCCCGCCGCCTCCGCCGGAGATCAGCAGCCGCCCTCTGGCCAGGGGCGCGATGGCGCGCCCGCCCATGGGCAGGAAGAACTGGTAGTCGCGGATACGGCTGGGGCCCAGCGGCGTGTCCAGGTAGTCCCGGATCTGGCCAGCGCCAAAGACCGTGTCCAGGCCGATGTCGGCCTGGAAGTAGCGGTCGAAGCGGTAGCCGTAGCTCACGGAGACGCCCGGCCGATCAGTGAACAAGCCGGTGAGTTCGGCTCGGGGACTGGCCGCCCCGGCGCCGAAGGTGAAGTTGTGCCTGGGATAGTAGTGGTAGTAGCTCTGGGCGGAGAGCGTAGCCACCGCCCCGAGCAGCATGATCAGGTGTCTCATCCGCTTGCTCAGACGTGGCGGCTGCCGAACGCGTTTCAACTGGGCTTCACTCCTTCAGTCCAAATCGGGGCGCTCGGCCCGGTAGGATGACAGCCGCGCAGGCCGGCGGCTGAAACCCAGCCAGCTTCCCAGCGCGGCCACGGCCGCCCCGGCCACCAGCAGCAGAGCCACGGTAGCCCCGTCGCGGCCGAAATGATGGGAGCCGAGGAAGCAGCCCCACACCAGCGCCGCCAGCACGGCTACGCTCCAAATCTGAAGGCCCACTGCAAACACTCTCCGGGATGCCAGATACACCAACACCACTCCCGCCGACCCTGCGGCCAGCAGCACCCACGCCAGCGTCTCTCCCTCCCACGGGAGGATGCCCACCCGGAAAGTCGCCTGGGGGCTCAACAAATAGGTCAGCGAAAGCACCATCAGAACCATCCCCAGCAACAAGTGAAACAGGCAGCTCACAGCGCGCATGGCAGTCTCCGCGATGCCCGGCAAGAGTCCTCCTCGCACCGCAATTCTGACATTGTAGCAGGATCCCGACGCGCTCACCCGAGTTGCTCTTCCCGCTCCCGGTCCCTTAGAATACAAGCAGAGCCCTGGGTGCGGGAGTGTGACATGGGCAGGCCGGCTTTGTTGACACCACGAGCTACCGAGGTCCTGCACTCGATCGTCAGGCGCTATATCGAGAGCGGCGAGCCGGTCGCTTCCCGGACCATTTCCCGGGCCCGCAAGGAACCCATCAGCCCGGCCACGATCCGCAACGTGATGGCCGATCTGGACGATGCCGGCTACCTGGAGCAGCCGCATACCTCGTCCGGCCGGGTCCCCACCGAGAAGGCTTTCCGCTCCTACGCGCAGGCACTGCTCGCCAGCCGGCTGCCCGCCATTCACGCCGGGCGTTTCCACGCCGAGCTATGCGAGGCGGACAGCCCCTCCGGCCGCCTCGAGCGCTCCTGCCATCTGCTGACCGAGTTCACGCGCAATGTCGGCATCGCCGCCGCCATACCCGCGGCCGCTCAGACCCTGGACCGCGTCGAGCTGGTGAAGGTGGCCGAGCGTCGCCTGCTGATGATCGTCATCACCCGCGACGGCACGGTCCGCGACCGCGTGGTGTGGCTGAATGAAGAGCTGACCTCGGACGAGCTCAACTCCATCTGCAACTACATGAACCGGAGTTTCAGCGGCTGGGTGCTGGCCGAGGCGCGGCGGGAGCTGGAAAACCGGCTGCGGCAGGAGAGCGCCGTCTACGACACCATCCTCTCCCGGCTCACCGAGCTCTGCGGCAAGGGCCTGCTGGACACCGACGCGGCTCCCGAGGTTCACCTGGAGGGCACTTCCAACCTGGTCGGTCTGGACCTGCACCTCACCCGCCAGAAGATGCGCGAGCTATTCCGCGCGCTCGAGGAGAAGAAGCGCATCCTCGAACTGCTGGACCGTTTCCTGGAGCAGCCCGCGGGCGAACTGGGCGTGCAAGTGGGACTCGGGGAGGTGCATCCCAGCATGAGGGCGCTGTCGCTGATCGGAGTCAACGTGCTGCTGCCCGGCGGCCTGTGGGCCAAGATCGCCGTGCTGGGGCCCTTGCGCATGAACTACGAGCGAGTGATGTCGGCGGTGCTGCACATGGGAGCCGCCCTCCGGCAAGCGCAGTCCTGAGCGGAAGGCCGCCCCGGCCCGAGCTCTCAGGCTCGCCAGCGCGGGAGAGCTTCCGAAGCGACGACAGTGACCGGGTCGTCCCCGACCGCGGAAGCCTCCACCGAGGCGGAAAGCGGGGCCTCGGTGAGCTGTGGACGGAAGGGCAGCGACAGCAGCAGCCGGTTGCCCGCCAGAAGGTTGTATGACCGGATCGGTTCCGGGCCGGCCAGAGCCGTGTTCCACTCCACCACCACCCGTTCCCCATCGCGCCTGACGCGGACATTGCCGGGTTGCTCCAGGCCGCTCGTCTTCTCCTGGAAGTAGTTGGTGACCGCTCCATGCCGCGCCTCGGCTTCCTTCTCGATGCGCCGCCACTCGATCTCCGAGGGCATGTCTCTCAGCGCCGCCGTCAGGTTGGCCACCATCTGGTCGGATTCCGGCTTGTCGCGGTCAATCCGGCCGGTTCCGATAATGGCGCACGCGACGCCCGGGAGCGAGAGCGGATAGCGCACCAGATCGGCGCAGGAGACGCGTCCGCCTTCCCTCCGACGGTCAGGATCACGTCTTCGGGAGTCTTGGAAAAACGCGGTGGCTTTCCATAGAAGGCGCCATCGGCCATCACCTTCATGGCAATGACACCGAGGCCGCGCGCGACCGCCAGGGGAAGCACGTTGTTCTGGTGAGAGCTGCACAGGCGGTCGTTGGCGTTCAGCGCCACCAGGAGCGTGTCGATGACGTTCTCGCCGTCGCGCCGCAGGGCGCTCATCAGCACCGGCGAACTGAGGTGCCCGGTGATTCCGATGTGGCGGACCCAGTGGCGATGCTCGGGGTTCAGACCCGTGTAGTTGGTGCCGTCACGGTAGTCCAGCAAGCCGGCGAGCGCGCCGATTCGCTCCGCCCGGCGCGAGGCCCGCTCCGCAAAACCTTCGTAGACCTGACCCACCTGCTCCAGCGTCGTCAGGTTGTGGATTTGAATGGAGTCGAGGTACGCCCCTTCCGGGATGGTTCCTTTGGCGTCGCCGAAAATGAAGGTGAGGGAGCGTTTCAAATCATCCACCGCCGTGGCGCCCGAGCCCGCCGGGTCGCGGGCCAACCGGCGGGTCGTCTTGGTGGCGACGTAGAGCTTCTGCCGCAAGGCCAGGTCGTAATTGGGATCAGCGGGGGTGAGGTGCAGCCGGCGGAAAGCATCTCCGTAGTTCGCCTGGCTGGGGCCATAGGCATTGGCCGTGTCGAGATAGTTGAGGCCGAGCTGCACCGCGCGCACGATGATGTCCGGCGCGTCGATGCCCGGTTTGGTCCATTGCAGCGAGGCCTGGCCGCCCAGGGCCAGGGGCACCACCGTGCGGCCCGTGCGGCCCAGCAGCCGGCGCGGGAACGTGGCGGCAGCCTCCGCGTAAAGCCGGCCGGGGCTCAGCAGACCCGCGGCAGGCGCCGCACCTAATACGCTCAGGATTTCCCGTCGGGACAGCATGCACCCTCCTTCTCCCACAGAGTCTACACTGGTTCCGGACCCGAGACAAGGTGTCCGCGCTCTTGCCCTCCCCCAGTTCTGCGTGGGACCCAAGGTGGCACAGGCATGCGTGCCTGTGTGTTGCGTGCCCCCCAACAGGCCAGGAGGCCTAT
>CAZIRH010000118.1:0-11496 GCA_964541065.1 uncultured Solibacteraceae bacterium | reverse complement strand
CTGGCCTCGGTGCTGACGCTTCGGCAGGGCGCGCTCCGGACGCTGAGCGGCAACGCGTACCGCGCCATTCTCGTGCCCGGCGCCAGCGCCATCTCGCGGGCGGCCCTGGACCGGCTGCGGGCCTTCGCCCGATCCGGCGGGCGCGTGGGGTTTCTGGGGCGGACGCCCTCCCTGGTGACCGACTCCACTTTCCTGAAAGCCGGCCCGGCGGGGAATCTTGACTGGGCGGTAGTGGAGCCCGCCGGGGAACTCACGCCGCGGGTGATGGAGGCCTTGCCGCGGCCGGACGTCTCTCTGGATCAACCGGCTCCGGCGGTGAAGTACGTCCACCGGCGCTGGCGCGACGCGGATGTGTACTTCTTCTTCAACGAGAGCGAGGAGCCGCAGTCCCGCACCGCGGTGCTGGCCGGAACCGGTCAGGTTCAAGTGTGGGACGCCGCTACCGGCGAGGTCTCCGCGCTGGCCGGCGCGGGGGCCGAGAAGGGCACGGTGCGTGTGCCGCTGGCCCGCGGGCGCTGGAAATCGAAGTTCAGAGTGGTCGGCGCCGCGGCCCCGGCGCCGCGAGAGCGGTGATGGAGATGAAGTCCGGGAGCGGTCTACGCTTGGGCGCGGACGGTCCCTCGCTCCAACGCGCGAAGCTATACCGCTACCGCTGAGGGACCGAGACAGGCACCCCTCACACGTTCGCCTGGGGCGTTGCGCAGCCCTTCCAGACGCCCTGAGGGCTCAGGAACCTACTTCGCGCGCTTGGCGACGAATTCCCTCGCCGGACCCTGCCCGCCTTCCCGCTTGAACTGGATCTCCTCCCCGGCGATCTTTCCGGTGAAGTTCCACTTCATGGGGTTGTCGCCGAACTGCGCGGTGACGGTGAACGTCAAGGTGTCACCACTGACTTTTCCGTCGGAGATGGGCAGTTCCTGACCTTGGCGGCCCGACATGGTTCCGGTCAGCGTCTCGCCGGCCACCTTGAAGGTGAAGGCGGTTTCGCGGGTCTGGCCGTCCCGGCCCGGTATTTGCGCGATCCACTTGCCGGTTACATCGGCGGCCAAGGCAAGGACCGAAAAAGCAGTCACGAGAGTGAGCACGAGGATAGCTCTTCTGTTCATAGCTAGTGATAAGACGCGCGGGGCGCCGGGTTTGTTACAGCCGCGCGCGGGGAGGCGGGAGGCACGCCACGCGCTGGAGGCGCTCCGGCAAGGGCCTGCGCGTGGTATATTGCGGGTGATGGCGATGGGGCCAACCAGCAGCGCCTGGGCCGGGCAATTGGAGGAGAAAATCACGAGCCGCCAGGCTCACGTGGGAGTCGTGGGCTTGGGCTACGTGGGGCTGCCGCTGGCGGTCGAGTTCGCCAAGGCGGGCTTGCGGGTCACCGGGATTGACGTCAGCCAGTCGAGGGTAGCGGAGGTCAATGCCGGGGAATCCTACGTGCTGGACGTGGCGAGTGAGACGCTCCGGCCCCTGGTCGAGGCCGGCAAGCTGCGCGCCACCTCGGAGTTCTCGGCGGTGCGGGACCTGGACACGGTGGACATTTGCGTCCCCACGCCGCTGCGCAAAACCAAAGATCCCGACATGAGCTACATCCATGCGGCCTGCCGCCAGATTGCCAGCCACGTGCATCCGGGCATGCTGATCACCCTGGAATCCACGACCTACCCGGGCACCACCGAGGAGTTCGTGCTGCCCATGCTGGAACAATCGGGCCTGCGGGTGGGCGAGGAGTTCTTCCTGTGCTTCTCGCCCGAACGGGTGGATCCGGGCAATCCCCGCTACCACACCGGCAACATCCCCAAAGTGGTGGGAGGGGTCACACCCGCCTGTACCAAGCTGGGCGCGCTGCTTTACCGGCAGGCGATGGCCACGGTCGTTCCAGTCAGCTCCACCCGCGTGGCTGAGATGGTCAAGCTGCTGGAGAACACTTTCCGCATGATCAACATCGGGCTGGCGAACGAGATGGCCCTGATGTGCGACCGCATGGGCATCGACGTCTGGGAGATCATCGACGCGGCCTCCACCAAGCCTTTCGGCTTCATGCCTTTCTATCCCGGGCCCGGCCTGGGAGGTCATTGCATCCCCATCGACCCGTTCTACCTGTCCTGGAAGACCCGTCAGGCGGGCATCGAGGCGCGGTTCATCGAGCTGGCCGGCTACATCAATGGGCAAATGCCGCACTTCGTGGTGGAGAAGGTGCAGGTCGCCATGAACGACCGCGGCAAGCCGTTGATGGGCGCCCGCGTGCACATCATGGGGGTGGCCTACAAGCGCGACATCGACGACATCCGGGAGTCTCCGGCGCTCGACGTGATGCACCTGCTGAAGCGGCGGGGCGCCACGCTGTCGTACAGCGATCCCTTTGTCCCCCGACTGCTCGTGGATGGCCTGGAACTGGCCGCGGTGGCGCCGGAGGCTGCGGCCGCTGCGGCCGACTGCGTAGTGATCATCACCGACCACGCGGCGTTTGACTACCCCGGCTTGGTGACGCAGGCTCGCCTGGTGGTGGACACGCGCAACGCGCTGAAGGGCCTGACCTCGGAGAAGATCGTCAGGCTGTAGGGGCCGTCCTGTCGGGCGCGAAGATGATAGGTCTGGGCGAGCGGCTGCGGGAAGTCAAGCCGGTCACCTGGCTGGTGACATTGGCACTGGCCGGTGTCGTGATCGGCTGGCAGTGCGCTTCCGGGGCCTTCCGCACTGAGCTGGGCGCCTACCCGGACGAGGCGGCCCACTTCCTCACCGGGCTGATGATCCGGGACTACGTGGCCGCGGGCTTCCCGCGCCCGCCCATGGAATACGCCGAAGACTACTATCTGCACTACCCCAAGGTGGCCCTGGGGCACTGGCCTCCTTTCTTCTACATGGCGCAGGCCGCCTGGATGCTGGTGTTCCCGGTTTCGCGGGTGGCGGTCTTGCTGCTGATAGCCCTGGTGACGCTGGCGGTGGCCGTGCGCATCTACCTGTGCACGCGGGACGACTGCGGCGAGACGATCGGCGCGGCGATGGCCTTGCTGTTCGTGTGCCTGCCGCAGGTGCAGTGGCTGACCAGCATGGTGATGTCGGAGATGGCGGTAGTGCTGCTGTGTTTCAGCGCGGCGCTGGCCTACGGCAGGTTCCTGGAGCGGCCCGGGTGGCGTTTGGCCGCCGAGTTTAGCGTGTGGGCAGTGCTGGCCCTCATGACCCATCCCCGGGGCTTGGTCCTGGCGCTGCTGCCGGGCCTGGCCGTCCTGATCGGGCGGAGGCTGGACCTGCTGCGTCGGGCCACCTTCTGGTTCCCGGTCGTGCCCGTGCTGGTCATCTGTGGTCCCTGGTACGCCGCCTACCGGAGGACCCAAGGCGTGGGCTGGAAGAGCGCCGCTTTCACCTCGGCCAGCCAGGGGGCGGCGGTGGAGGCCCTGGAACTGCTGGCCGGCTACTTCGGCTGGGGCCTCGGCGCGCTGGTGGTGGTGGGGCTGGTCGTGAAGGTGGTGCGGCCGCTGTGGGGAGGCGGCGCCCCCGGACGATGGGCCGCTCTGGCGGCTCTGGTGGTGAGCGTCTGGGCGTTGAACGCGGTGGTGAAGGTAGGGCTTGAACCTCGCTATCTGCTGAGCGCTGTGCCGGCCCTGCTGGTACTGGCCGGAGCGGGCGTCAAGAGCGTGGCGGAGACCCTGGTCGCCAGGGGCCTCCGGAGAGCCTGGGCGGTTCCAGGTGTGCTGCTGGCCGCGGGAGCCCTGTTCGCGGGAGAGAAGTTCAGACTGATGAGCAAGCCGTCTCGCGGCTACCCGGAATTGGTCCGGGAACTGTTGGCTCGGAGGGAGTTCCGCCACTCGGTCATGCTGGTCTCGACGGAGCCATCTTGGGAGGGCGCCTTCATCGCGGAGGTGGCGCTCGAAGAACGGCGCCCCGGCCACATTGTGCTGAGGGCCAGCAAGGCGCTGGCCAGCAGCACCTGGAAAGGGGCTTCCTACAAAGCCCTTTTCGCGGGTCCCGAGGAGGTGGCCGCCTACCTGGAGAGCATCCCGGTGGGGATCGTGGCGCTGGACACTAACCCACGTCGAGCCCCGCCCCTGCACGAGTACCAGTTGCGGGAGGTCATGTCCCGGCATCCGGAGCGCTGGGAGCGGCTCGGTCTTCGGGGAGAGAAATCCTCGGGACTGGCCTTGTACCACCTGGTGGGCCATCAATCCAGGCCGGCGGGCACTATCCGCCTGGACATGCGGCGGAAATTGGGCCGGTTCTTAGAACTCCGGTGAGTGCCCGTTCGGCCCCCAGCCCCGTACTCCTCTAACTGGCTGATCGGTTCAGTCGCCAGTGTGCTCCCGGACCGGTGCGGTGGTCAGCGCGGCCTCCGGAGCTTGCAGCGGCCTTCGGCGCCTACGTATCATGGAGTATGGTCGGCGACGGCATACCCGAAGGGCTCACCTTTGACGATGTTCTCCTGATCCCGGCGCGCAGCAATGTGCTGCCTGCGCAGGCGGAAACGCGGACCTGGCTGACGCGGGAGATCCCGCTGAACATCCCCATCGTCAGCTCGGCCATGGATACGGTGACCGAGTCGCACCTGGCCATCGCCCTGGCGCGCGAAGGGGGCATCGGCATGGTCCACCGCAACATGTCCATCGAGCGGCAGGCCGAGGAGGTGGACCGGGTGAAGCGCAGCGAGGCCGGCATGATCGTGGACCCGGTGACCATGGAGCCGGAGCAGAGAATCTCGGAGGCGCTCGAGGTGATGAAGCGCTACCGCATCTCCGGCGTTCCGGTGACGCGCCACGGCAAGCTGGTGGGCATCCTCACCAACCGCGACCTGCGCTTCGAGACCAACCTGGACCAGCCCATCGCCAACGTCATGACCAAGGAGAACCTGATCACGGTTCCGGTGGGCACGACGCTGGAGGGGGCCGAGAGCATCCTGCATCAGCACCGCGTCGAGAAGCTGCTGGTGGTGGACGAGCAGTACGTGCTCAAGGGGCTGATCACGGTCAAGGACATCCAGAAGAAGCTGAAGTACCCCCACGCGGCCAAGGACGCCCAGGGCCGGCTGCGCGTGGGCGCGGCCGTGGGGGTAGGAGGCGATTTCCTGGAGCGGGCGCAGGAACTGGTGGCCCGCAAGGTGGACGTGCTGGCGATCGATACGGCGCACGGGCACTCCGAACGGGTGATGGTGGCGGCCCGGGCGGTGAAAAAGGCCCTGCCGCAGGTGCAACTGATCGCCGGCAACGTGGCCACCCAGGCCGCGGCGCGCGATCTGATCGAGCTGGGCGTGGACGGCATCAAGGTGGGCATGGGTCCGGGTTCGATCTGCACGACGCGCGTGGTCTCGGGCGCCGGCGTTCCCCAGATCACCGCCATCATGGAGTGCGCGCGGGCCGCCTGCCAGGCGGGCGTGCCGCTGATCGCCGACGGCGGCATCAAGTTCTCCGGGGACGTCACCAAGGCCATCGCCGCGGGGGCGGATTGCGTGATGATCGGCAGCCTGCTGGCGGGGACCGACGAAAGCCCCGGCGAGACCATACTCTTCCAGGGCCGCACGTTCAAGAGCTACCGCGGCATGGGGTCGCTGGGCGCGATGGGCGGCGGCAGCGCGGACCGCTACGGGCAGGAGTTCGGCGGGAAGCTGGTTCCCGAAGGCATCGAGGGCCGCGTGCCCAGCAAAGGCCCGCTGGCG
Organism: uncultured Solibacteraceae bacterium; assembly: GCA_964541065.1. Lineage (GTDB taxonomy): Bacteria > Acidobacteriota > Terriglobia > Bryobacterales > Bryobacteraceae > VFZS01. The sequence continues at coordinate 5,864 of CAZIRH010000118.1, read as the reverse complement.
GACCTGGTGTTCCAGTTGGTGGGAGGGCTGAAGGCCGGCATGGGCTACTGCGGGTGCTCGAGCCTCCGCGAGTTGCAGCAGCAGGCGCGCTTCCTGCGCGTCACCAGCGCCGGGCTGCGCGAGAGCCACGTGCACGACGTGATCATCACGAAAGAAGCGCCGAATTACCGGCTGGAGTAGGGGCCCGCTCAACCGCTCGCTGACGCTCGCGGCTCGGCAAGTGGCTGCGAACTGAGGGGAAATGCTGCCGAGCCACGACCGTCAGGGAGTGGCCTGTTCACGGCGCTTCGTACAAGACCTGGCCTTCGGCGGCAGCCTCGAAGTAGACGTTGCCGGGCGTGTCGCGCCAGTACTGGAACTTCTCCTCGCTGACCACGAGCAGATCCACCGGCATCTTCAGCGTTCGCACCAGGCGACTCAGGCGCACCATTTCGGCCATCCGGTCAGCCACGTGCTGCTCCACCACCAGCACGTCCACGTCACTGTCGTCCGTGGCGTCCCCACGGCCCTCCGATCCGAACAGAATGATGCGCTTCGGGTGCGCTGCTTCGACCAGCAACTCGGTCAGTCGGGCGAGGGTCTCGCCGTGGAGCGCGGCCGTTATCGGTGCCATGGGACCGTCGACTATCAGTGTGCCACAAACGGAGGTTCGGGCTTCTCGGTAAGCGCCGCCTCCGTCACCCGGGCTTTGAGCCGCCCGCGGGCCAGACGGACGCGGATGGCGGAATCGACGGGGGCCTCGGCGGGGTCCTTGACGATGCGACCCGCAGCATTCTCGACGATGGCGTAGCCGCGCTCGAGCACGCGCAGGGGACTCAATTGGGCCAGTTGGCTCGCGAGCGACTCGAGCGCCGCGCGGGTGCTTCCCAGGCGAAGCCGCGCCCGGGCGGTCAGTTCCGCCGCGGCTCGCTCGAGCCGCGCACGGGTCACGGCCAGCCTCCGCCGGGGATCGATCCCGGTGAGCCGCCCGTCCAGTTCATCGACGCGCTGGAAGGCGCGACCCAGGCGGCGGGCCACCAGTGAGGCGGCGCGGTCCAGGCCGCGCTCGTGGAGCGCGCGGGCGGCGCGCGCCAGCCGGTAGCGCAGCGTCTGGGCGAGCCTGCTGTGCGCCACGGCGATCTGCTCGAGGAGCCGCTCGCGCGTGGTGATGACCATCTCGGCGGCGGCCGAAGGGGTGGGCGCGCGCAGGTCGGCCACGAAATCCGCGATGGTGAAGTCGGTCTCGTGCCCGACGGCGGAGATCACCGGCACCGCGCACGCTGCGATGGCGCGCGCGACCGCTTCTTCGTTGAAGGTCCACAGGTCCTCGAGCGAGCCGCCGCCGCGCGCCACGATGACCACCTCGGCCCAGCCGGACCGGCTGAAGTAGTCCAGCCCGGCGCAGACCTCCTCGACCGCGCCCTCGCCCTGCACCAGCGCCGGGTAGAGCCGGATGTGCAGCCCCGGGAAGCGCCGCGCGAGGATGTGCAGCAGGTCGCGGATCACAGCGCCGGTGGGCGAGGTCACGATCCCGATGCGGCCCGGAAAGCGGGGCAGCGGGCGCTTGCGCGCGGCGTCGAACAGGCCCTCGGCGGCCAGCTTTTTCTTCAGTTGCTCGAAGGCGAACTGGAGCGCGCCGCGGCCCTGCGGTTCGAGGTGCTCGACCAGCAACTGGTACTCGCCGCGGGCCTCGTAGAGGTCGAGGCGCCCGCGCGCCAGCACCGCCACGCCGTCCTGCGGCTTGAACTTGAGGTAGCGGGCGGTGGTGCGGAAGCACACGCACCGCACCAGGGAGTCCTCTTCCTTGAGGGTGAAGTAGTAGTGGCCGCTGGCGGCCACGCGCACCCCGGAGATTTCGCCCAGCACCCAGATGTCCTGGAACTCGGCCTCCAGCAGGCCGCGGATGGCGGCGTTCAGCTCGCGAACGGTGAACACCCGCCGCTCCCCTTCCAACTCCAGCGCGATCTGCTCCATGACGGACCGGTTGACGCACCCGGCTCCTTCCGCTATTCTAGTAGCAACTTCCTGTTGTGGCATCTCCGCTCGAAGTGTACCCACGGATGGAGGATGGATGAGTCCTAAAGAACTACTACAGCTCGCCAAGGAAAACGACGCCCGGCAGATCGACTTGCGCTTCAGCGACATCCCGGGACTGTGGCATCACGTCTCGTACCCCATCTCCGAGCTGACCGAAGAGGCGCTCGAGGAGGGCTACGGGTTTGACGGCTCGAGCATCCGGGCCTGGGCCGTCATCAGCGAGAGCGACATGCTGCTGATCCCCGATCCCGCCACGGCCTTCATGGATCCCTTCGCCGAGACGCCCACGCTGGCGATGATCTCGGACATCATCGACCCGGTCACCCGCCAGCACTACGAGCGCGACCCGCGCTGGATAGCCCGCAAGGCCGAGATGCACCTGAAGAACTCCGGCATCGCCGACACCGCCTACTTCGGCGCCGAGGCCGAGTTCTTCATCTTCGACAACATCCGCTTCGACCAGAACCAGCACTCCGGCTTCTACTACATCGACGCCGAAGAGGGCCGCTGGAACTCCGGCCGCGAGCGCGACAACCTGGGCTACCGGCCGCGTTACAAGGAAGGCTACTTCCCGGTGCCGCCCACCGACCACTACCAGGATCTACGCAGCCGGATGGTGCTCACCATGCAGCGCTGCGGCATGACGGTCGAGTGCCACCACCACGAGGTGGCCACCGGCGGCCAGGCGGAGATCGACCTGCGCTACGACGCGCTGCTGCGGTGCGCCGACAACATGATGATGTACAAGTACGTCGTCCGCAACGTGGCCAACCAGCACGGCAAGACCGTCACCTTCATGCCCAAGCCCCTGTTCGCCGACAACGGCAGCGGGATGCACTGCCACCAGAGCCTGTGGAAGAACGGCCAGCCGCTGTTCGCCGGCGACGGCTACGCGGGGCTGAGCCAGTTGGCGCTGTGGTACATCGGCGGCCTGCTGAAGCACGCCCGCGGGTTGTCGGCCCTGATCGCTCCGACCACCAACAGCTACAAGCGGCTGGTGCCGGGCTACGAGGCGCCGGTCAACCTGGCGTACTCGCGCCGCAACCGCTCCGCGGCGGTGCGCATCCCCATGTACTCGGCCTCTCCCAAGACCAAGCGCGTCGAGTTCCGCCCCCCGGATCCCGCCTGCAACCCCTACCTGGGCTTCGCCGCCATGCTCATGGCGGGCCTGGACGGGGTGCTCAACAAGGTGGACCCCGGCGAGCCCCTGGACAAGGACATCTATGACCTGTCGCCGGAGGAGTTACGCAATGTGCCCTCCATGCCGGGTTCGCTGGATGAGGCCTTGGACTGCCTGGAGGAGGACCACACCTTCCTGCTCAAGGGTGACGTTTTTACCGAGGAGCTGCTGGAAGCCTTCATCGCCTACAAGCGCAAGAACGAGGCCGAGGCCATCCGGCTGCGCCCGCACCCTTACGAGTTCGAGCTGTATTACGACATTTAGCGGACGGCTATAATCGGGGTGGTAGAATGCGCCGCCCCGTGGAGGAAGTGCAGTTCCCCGATCTCGCGCCGGAGGTGCAGCCGCGCCTACAGTCGCTGCTCGCTGCCTCGGCGGACCCCGATGGGGCCCTGCACTTCCTGGAGCGCCTGCACCGGGAACAACCTGCCGCCTTCGCTCGCTTGACGGCCTCTCCAGCCGGGTTGCGCGTTCTGGCGGCGGTGTTCTCGTTCAGCCGGTTTCTGGCGGAGGCAGTGCTGGCTCACCCTGGCTGGGTGGACCGGCTGCTGGCGCCCGGCGAGCTCGAGCGCGTCCGCTCGGCGGAAGGATTCGCGGAGCAACTGGAGAGCTTCCTGGTGCGGCAGCCGCGCGAGACGCCGCTCCAACTCTCGCTGGCGCTGTTCCGCCGGGAGCAGATCCTGCGCATCTTCGCGCGCGACGTGCTGGGCCTGGGAACGCTTTCGGATATCACCGAGGAGCTGTCGAGTCTGGCGGACGCCATCGTCGAGGCCGCCTGCCGCCGCATCCGGGAGCAGCTTGTGGAGCGCTGCGGCGAGCCGCGGCCGGAATCGGGTCCGGAGGAGGAAGCGTGCGCCTTCTCCGTCATCTCGCTGGGCAAGTTGGGGGGCAGGGAGCTCAACTACAGCTCCGACATCGACCTGATGTTCCTCTACGCGGCGAACGGCGAGACCGCCGGGCCGCACCGCGTCAGCAACAAGGAATTCTTCCGGAAGCTGTCCAACCAGCTTACTGAGCTGCTGTCCACTTACACCGCCGAGGGCATGTGTTACCGCGTGGACCTGCGGCTGCGCCCGGAGGGGCGCTGGGGCGAGGTGTGCATTTCGCTGGAGGCGGCCAAGAACTACTACCGCACCCGGGCGCGGGACTGGGAGCTGCAAATGCTCATCAAGGCGCGCGTCTCGGCCGGGGACCGGCGGCTGGGGGGCGAACTGCTGGAGTTCGTCGAGCCCCTCACCTATGCGACCACCACGGATTTCTCGGTGGTCGAATCGGCCTCGGCCACGCGCGAGCGCATCTCGGAGAAGCTGGCGGCCAAGCGCGCCGCGCCGGCGGGTCTCAACGTGAAGCTGGCGAGCGGGGGCATCCGCGACATCGAGTTTCTGGTGCAGTGCCTCCAGCGGCTGCACGGCGGCCGCGAGCCCTGGGTGCGGCACGGCGGCACGCTGCTGGGGTTGTCGCGCCTGCGGGACAAGGATCTGCTGTCGGCGAGCGAGTACTCGCGGCTGGCCTCCGCCTACCAGTTTTTGCGGCACCTCGAGCACCGCCTCCAGGCCCTGGAGGACCGGCAGACTCACAGCCTGCCCTCCGCGCCGGCGGAGCTGGAGATCCTGGCCCGCAAGATGCCCGCCGGCGAGCTCGGGGAATCCACCTCGGCGGAGACGCTCACGGCCCGCTTGGACGCCCACCTGGCCGCGGTGCGGGAGATCTACGAGCGGGTCATCCACGCCCAGCAGCCCATTTACTACCGGCCTGCGCCCGGGCCGCCGGCTCCGGAGCCGGAAGCCGCGCCGTTCCTCGAGCCCGGCGTGAGCAACCTGGTGCGCTTCCTCGACCAGTGCGCTCCGCAACTCGCCGCCGCACTGGCCCGCAGCCACTTGTCCCGGGGCCGGGTGCACTTCGAACACCTGCTGGAGCGGATCCTGCCGCGGGCCGAGTGGATGGAGTGGCTGGACTCCGACGCCGTGCTGGCCAGCTACCTGCTCGACCTGCTCGAGCACAGCCCGTACTTCTCGGAGCAGTTGATCCGCACGCCGGACCTGCTGGTTGAACTGCGGCGCGCGCGCCAGGAGCCCGGCTCCGGCGTGCGTTACGAGGAGCTGGCCTCCTCCTTCGAGGACGCCGGAGAACTGCGGCGCTTCTTCCGCCGCGAGATGTTCCGCCTCCAGGCGGAGAGCATCTGCCTGGGCAGTCCCATCTTCCCCATTCTGGAGCGCACTTCGGACCTGGCCGACATGGTGATCGCCGCCGCTTACCGCATGGCCACCGAGCAGGTGCAGGCCAGCCAGCCGTCTCCGGCCGGGCGCTATGCGCCCCGGGATCAGATGATGGTGATCGCGCTGGGGCGGCTGGGCATGCGCGAGTTCGACCTGGCCTCGGACGCGGACCTGGTCTTTGTGCTGCGCGACGAGGACATCGCCGAGCACGCCTTCTGGACGCGCGTGGCTGAGCGCCTTATCGCGCTGGTGAGCGCCTACACCGGGGACGGCATGATGTTCGCGGTGGATACGCGCCTGCGGCCCAACGGGCGCGAGGGCGCGCTGGTGCAGTCGGAGGGCGCCTACAAGGAGTACTTCGCGCGCGCGGCCCAGGCCTGGGAAGGCATCACCTACATGAAGAGCCGCGCCGTGGCCGGCGATGACAAACGCGCCACCGACTTCCTGAAGCA
>CAZIRH010000117.1:0-11503 GCA_964541065.1 uncultured Solibacteraceae bacterium | reverse complement strand
GGTCGAGAAGCTGTGGTTTATCCAGGAGCCGGGGAAGATGTGCTCGAGCGGCTGCGGCGGGAACTGCTCGAGCGCCTGGCTCACGGTGAGGGCGGCGAGCTGGGCGTCCTCGCTGATGCGCCGGTAAAGCTCCCGCAGGAAGGGGCGGCCGTTCTGCTCGTAGCACTCCCAGGCGTTTTCGCCGTCCAGGATGATGGGCACCAGGGCGTCCCGGCCGGCCGCCAGGATGTCCCGGCAATTCTCCCGCACGCGATCGAGCAGATCCTTGGCCGCCTCCGCGGCGCCCATGCGCGCGTAAACGAACCCGATCAGGTCGCTGAGCGTGTGATCGCGGAACAGGACGCGGATCTCCCGGCCGCCCTGGCGCCAGAGGTAGGGCCGGTAGTTCTCCTCGTGGCCCACTGGACGGCCCAGGGTGCGGGCCAGCACGCCGTTGTCGGTGCCGATCCAGCGGAATCCGAGCTCGGCGGCCAGCGTGAGCACCTCGTCGGAGACCGATCCCTCCGAGGGCCACAACCCGTCAGGCGCCTGCCCGAAACGCTGGGCCATGAACTGCCGGGACCGCTCGAGTTGCAGCCGGGCATCCTGGGGGTAGCGGAATGGCGCGGGCAGCGGGATGTACGGGTGAGAGACCTCCGCGATGTTCGAGTCGCACAGCAGCGGCAGGATGGGGTGATAGAAGGGGGTGGTCGAGATCTCGATCTGCCCCCGCGCCAGAAACTCCCGGTGGACGGGCATGACGGCGTTCAGGAGCTCGGTCTGCTTCTGGCCCACCAGCTCCTGGTCGGCCAGGGTGTAGTCGCGGTCCTTGGCGACCAGCGCCCGCACCACGGGGTCCCGCACCAGGTACTCCTCGTCGAACCAGGCCAGTTGCGAGAGCACCTGGAGATCGCGCAAGGCCTGGACACCGAACAGGAGCCGGGCGCGCTGCGGGTTGCGGTCGGCGGCGCGCCAAGCGTCGTAGAGCTCGCCGTAGCGCGGGTAGCGGTAGATCATGTGCGCGGGGTTGGCGGCGAAGAAGTGCCGCAGGATGAGGTCCTGCTGGGCCTCGCTCAGCGCCTCCGCCGGCCGCAGCGCGCAGTCGAGCCACGGATCGTCGGCCTTCCCTGCGGCGTATTCCTCGATCTGCGCCACCAGGGAAGGCACCAGATTGAAGGTCTGGCACACCTGAGGGAATTCCTCCAGGATGCGCACCATGCCGTAGTAGTCCTTGAGCGCGTGCAGGCGCGTCCAGGGCATCTTGTACTGGCCGGAGATGAGGTCCTTGTAGAAGGGCTGGTGCATGTGCCAGAGGAAACACAGACAGATCCGCGCCATGGCCGTATATCCCCAGTGTACGAATTCCCGGACGCGGGAACTCGGGGGAGCGGGACGGGTTCTGAACGGATCGTGTCAGAAGATGGGCAGCGCCAGCACCGCCTCGACCACGCTGTCGGCATCGTCGCTGGCGGCCTCGACGCGGAAGTCGGCCTGCGCGTAGCAGGCGCGCCGCGCCTCATACAGTGCGCCGAATGTATCCCCGTCACGCGCCAGAGGACGCTCCGAGTTGGACTCGACGCGCTGCCAGGCCACCGCCAGCGGGCAATCCAGCCAGACGGTCACGCCGTTGTGGGTGATCAGGTCGAAGTTGCACGGCTGCGCGAACGCCCCGCCGCCCAGCGCCACCACCATGGGGCATCCCGACTGCGCCATGCGCACCCGCCGCCGGATGGCTCCCGCCTCGAGCTGGCGGAAGCGCTCTTCCCCGAACCGATCGAAGATCTCGGCAATCGAGGCGCCCTGCTCGGCCTCGATCTCGGCGTCCAGATCGACGAAGCTCCAGCCCAGCCGGTCGGCCAGCCGCCGGCCCACGGTGGTTTTGCCGCTGCCCATGAAACCCACCAGGTAGATGGCGGGGCTGCGCGCCAGCTTGACGATCATGCCGGCGGCTCCGGGCGGTGATACAGGCGCGCCATCTGTCGATCCACCAGCCCGGGCAGCAGTCGCTCCAGGGCCACCAGGAGCCAGCCGAGGCGCGGCGTCATCACCGTGCGCGCGCCGCGCTCGACTCCGTGCACGATGGCTTCCGCGCAGTGCTCGGCAGAGATCGAGAACTTCCGCGTGCGCTCGATGCGCCGGGACAGGCCCCCCTCCAGCACATGGCCGGCAAAGCCCGTCTCGACGTGGCCCGGACAAACGGTCGTCACCTGGATTCCGTACGGCGCCAGTTCCATCCGCAGGCCGTCGCCCAGCGCGCACACGGCGTACTTGGAGGCGCAGTACAGCGTCAGCCAGGGGAAGGCCATCTTGCCGGCAATCGAGCTGACGTTGACGATGGCGCCGCGCCGCTGCTGCTGCATGTGCGGCACCACCAGTTGCGTCAGCTCCAGCAGCGCGAAGAAATTCAGCTCGAACATGCGGCGCGCCGCCGCCAGGGAAGCCTGCCAGGCGGGCGTGTACAGTCCCACGCCGGCGTTGTTCACCAGGATGTCGATGCTCCCGAAGCGCTCGAGGGTGGCCTCGACGATGCCGCGGCGGACCGCGGCCTCGGTGAGGTCGCCGGCCACGGTCAGCGCGTCCGGGCCGCCCACCTGCGCGAGTTTGTCGCGCGAGCGGGCCGTCAGCGCCAGGCGCGCGCCGCGGCGCGCGAAGGCCCGCGCGCACGCCGCTCCGATCCCCTCCGAGGCGCCGGTAATCAGCACTACGCTGCCGTCGATCCGCATCCGCGCGAAGCCATAATGGTAGCATGCAGGGACTTGCGGGCGAGGCCGGTGCGCGGCAACACCTGATCGTGGATGCCGACGACACCCTCTGGGAGAACAACGTCTACTTCGAGCGGGCCTTCGCGGAGTTTGTCGGATTCCTCGATCATTCCAGGCTCGCGGCGGAAGAGGTCCGTGCGGTGCTCGACGAGATCGAGCTGGCCAATCGCCACACCCACGGCTACGGCGCCGAGAATTTCGGCCGGAACCTCCAGCAGTGCTACCAGCACCTGGCGGAGCGCGAGATCTCGGAGGCCGACCTCGAGCAGGTGATGGGGCTGGCCCGGCGCATCCTCGAACAGCCCCTCGAGCCGATGCCCGGCGTCCAAGAGACGCTGCCGTATCTGGCGGCCCGGCACGACCTGCTGCTGTTCACCAAGGGACATCCCGAGGAGCAGAAGCTGAAGATTGACCGCTCCGGCCTGGGTCCTCACTTCCGCCACACGGCCATCGTGAAGGAAAAGGACCTGACCTCCTACCGCGGTCTGATCGAGCAGTGCGGCCTGGAACCGGCGCGCACCTGGATGATCGGCAACTCGCCGCGCTCCGACATCAACCCGGCCCGCGAGCTGGGTATCAACGCCGTCTACATCCCTCACCCGCAGACCTGGTCGCTCGAGACCGAGGAAATCCGCCACGGCCAGGGCCGCCTGCTGGTGCTCGGCAGCTTCTCCGAGCTGCGAAAGCATTTCTAGACTGCGCCGGGCGGGCTCAGCCGAAGCATGGCATTTCGGGAAAAAGTGGTAGAGTATAACGCCGGGGGTGCGAGGAACTACATGTCTTGTGAACCGGTTCCGTTCGAGACCGTCGTCGAAGAGGAATTCAAACATATTGGGCTGGACGCTTCCTTCGGGGAGGCTCACACCATGGGTCCCGCCGAGGCGCCCAAGGCCCTGTGCCTGTCGGGGGGCGGCATTCGCAGCGCGACCTTCGCGCTGGGCGTCCTCCAGGGGCTGGCCAAGCGCGAGCTGCTCGGGCAGTTCGACTATCTGTCCACCGTGTCCGGCGGCGGTTACATCGGCGCGTGGCTGTCGGCCTGGCTCCAGCGGGACGGCCAGGGCAAGGTGCTGAGCGACCTCGGGAAACCCGAACCCGCGCCGGTCCGCTACCTGCGGCAGTACTCCAACTACCTGAGCCCGCGGCTCGGGTTGCTGTCGGCGGACACCTGGACCCTGGCGGCGATCTTCCTCCGCAACCTGGTTCTCAACTGGGCCATCCTGCTGCCCACTCTGGCCGCCGCCATGCTGGTACCCTACCTCTCGGTAGCGTTCTTGGTCGGGGGCGATCCCGGAAGCGCCGCGGTGCAGACATGGGCTTGGACAGGCGTGGCGGCGGGCCTGGTTTTCGCGGTGATCTCGATCGCCCACCTGCCCTTGTGGCTGCCAGGCGTGGCGGGTCAGACCAGGCTCACATCGGAAGCCGGGTTCGTCGTCCGGCACCTGGTCCCGCTGGGGGTGGCCTGCGTCGCGCTTACGACCTCCTGGTTCTACCTGTGGCCAGCGGGGTGGAGCGGCGGCTGGTTTTGGTTCGTCCTGGGCGGAGCGGCCCTGCAAGAACTGGGGTGGGTGGCCGGGGCCGCCTGGGCCGGCAGACCTCTACCCTGGCCCGCCAGGGTGCTCATACTGGCCATCGGCGCGCTGGCCGGCTGGGGCGCCTGGGGCCTCGCCAGCGGAGTGCTGGGGCCTTGGGCCATCCAGCGCCGCCCCTGTCTCTACGTCGTTTGCGCCCTGCCATTGGTGCTGGGCCTGCTGGTGGCGGCCAACTTTCTTTCCGTGGCCGCGGGAAGCCGTGAGCGGTGGAAATCCCGCTTCGGGGACGAGGACCGCGAATGGTGGGCGCGCGCGTCGGCCTGGCTGCTGATCGTGGCGGTGGTCTGGCTGGGCTTCAGCGCGATCGTGCTGTTCGGACCCCGCGCCCTCAACGCGATCAACCGCTGGGTCGGAGGCGCGGCCGCCCAATGGTACGTGTCGGTGGGCGGCACCCTGTCGGGCGCCCTGGCGGCGCTGATCGGCTGGAGCTCGAAAACCTCCTGGATCTTCGAGAAGGGCGGCAGCAAAGGAGGCCGCATGGTGGTGGGCCTGGCGGAGAAGCTGCTCGCGCCGGTTTTCGTGGTCTGCCTGCTGGCGGTGCTTTCGCTGTGGGCCTCCCCGCTGCTGGGCAGCTTGCCGTGGCCGTGGATCGCGCTGTGGATCGTGATCTTGTTCGCCGCCGGCTGGCTCTGCGGGCGGGCGCTCAGCGTAAACCGCTTCTCGCTACACGCCATGTACCGGAGCCGGCTCATCCGCGCCTACCTGGGCGCCTCGCGCGAGCGCCACCCGGATCCCTTCACGGGCTTCGAAAAAGAGGACAACCTGTTGATGACAGACCTCCGCACGCCCGTGAAGCGGCCGTTGCACATCCTGAACCTGACTTTGAACATCACCACGGGCGAGGAGCTGGCCTGGCAGCAGCGCAAAGCGCAGTCGTTCACGGTCTCGTGCCTTCATGTGGGTTACGGCGGCCCGGGCGACGGGCCGGCCTACCAGCCGGCGGAGCGGTACACCGATCAGGGCGGCATCAGCCTGGGCACCGCGATGACCGTTTCGGGCGCAGCGGCCAGCCCCAACATGGGCTACCACTCCTCGCGCGTGCTAGCCTTCCTGATGGCGCTGTTCAACGCGCGGCTGGGCGCCTGGTTGCCCAACCCGCGTTGCTCCGACGAGAGAACCCTTGGTGCGGGCGGCCCGGATTCCCCCTTTTTCCTGTGGAAAGAAGCCCTGGGTATGGCCAGCGCCAAGGAGCGCTGGGTGTACCTCTCCGACGGAGGCCACTTCGACAACCTGGGCCTCTACGAAATGGTCCGCCGCCACGCCAAGCTGGTGGTGGTGAGCGACGCCGGCGCCGATCCTCAGTACACCTTCGGGGACCTGACCGAGGCGATCCGGAAGATCCGCACCGACATGGGCGTGCCCCTCGAGTTCGTCAAGCCGCCCGTGCTGCGCCCCAAGAGCGCGGGGCCCAGCCACCATTGCGCCTTGCTGCGAATCCGCTACTCGCACGTGCGGCAGCACGAGCCGGACGGCCTGCTGCTCTACATCAAGCCCGCCCTGTGCGGCCAGGAGGCGGCCAAGTCGCGCGACGTGGCCTCCTATTCCGCCAAGCACGCGAACTTCCCGCAGCAGCCCACCAGCGACCAGTTCTTCAGCGAGGCGCAGTTCGAGAGCTACCGCCGGCTGGGCGAGCAGTCGATTGAAGAGATCACCGCAGGCTGGCCCGGGCGCGATCTGCCGAGCCTGTTCAGGTACGTGGAAGACAACTATCTGGCGAAGCCGCCGGAGTAGGCTAGAACTCTCCGCCTCCGGGCCGAAGAGATCTTCGGGAGACGAATGAAGGTCTTCGAGATAGCCCTGCAAGGCCTGGACCAGGCCGAGGCTGTGCTGGAGGGGGCGGCGGGCAGACTGGCCCGCTTGCCCCTCGCTCTTGAAGATGCCTCGCCGGAAGACTCCGTCAACCTTTCGGCCGAGATGGTGGCGCTCCTGGAAGCCCGCGCCCGTTTCCAGATCAACGCCCGCGTCCTGCGCACCGCCGCCGAGATGGAGCGCCACCTGCTGGACGTGCTGGGGTGAGCGCCCCCAACTACTGTGCCTTCGAGAGGGCCAACAGCTTTCGGCAGGCGGCCCGCATGAGCTTCGCTATGTCGTGCCGGAAGGGGCCGAGATCGTCGCGAGCAAAACTGGAATAGGAGGAGACGCCCCGAAGGGATTTCAGCCAACTCCCAGGCGAGAGCCGCTCGTGGCGCAAGCTCCACCAGAAGGAACGGACATCATAGAGCGGGTCCACCCAGCGCACGCCCGTGCGATAGTGCAGGCAGGGCGCGGGCCGCTGCCCGGTCAGATCCAGGTACTCCATCAGTGGCAGGTTGGGGCCACAGTCGATCGCCAACTGGGCATAGCTCCCCAGGCGGGCGTTGAGCTCCATCAGCTTGTACACCCCATCCCGCTCGTCCCTTTTGAATTCCACCTCGGCAATTCCACGAAACTCGAGGCCACGGCAGTATTTCAGCGCGAGCTCGGCGAATTCGGGCTGTTCCACGCTCATAGCCAAACACCCCACGCCGAAGTGGACCGGCCACTGGCGGAGCTTCTGTACGATCATCGCGGCTAAGGGCTGGCCCTCCTGATCGATGTAGGTACAGAGCCCGTAGATGTTGGTATCCGGCCCCGGCACCACCTGTTGGATCACGGTCTCCAAGCCGGCCCGATGTGTCTTTTTGAAGGCGTCCACCAGCTCCCGTCGGTTGTGAACCACTACGCCCTTGCACTTGAACGACCTCCTCCAGCGGTGCGAATGGCGGGGCTTGATGAAGGCGGGATAAACAACCTGCTCCTGGATGCCCACGACCTCCTCCATCGTTTCCGGGAAGAAGGTCGGGGGAAAGGGGACTCCGAGGGCTTCCGCCGCCTCGTACTGCTGCCGCTTGTCAACGGAGGCTCGGCAGGCCAACTCGGAGAACACAGGAAAGAGGAAGTAGGGCCGCAAGGCCTCTTGGTGGTTCGCCACCAGCTCCACAAAGTCGTCACGGGCGAGAATGAGCACACCCGGCTGGTCCAACTGCTGGCCCTGCTCGATCAGAAATCGCAGCAGGTCGTCGCTGCGCTCGAACGCAGGGCACTGCCGGAAGCTGCCATAGCAGGAGGCGGTGCCCACCTCCCGGCGATCCGAGTCGATGCCCACAACCGGGATGCCGGCGCGACCCAAGCTACGGACGCCGGCCAGTCCCGCGTGGGTAAGGCCGAGAACAAATGCCGTCGCCCCGCGCATTGGCGCCTGAAGCCGATGGTACTACTTGCCCACCCCCGCCGCCCGGTTGACGAAATCCAGAATCACCGAGGGGAAGATGCCCGACAGCAGCGTGCCCGGCGGCGGAGGGCCGGCCGACGTTGTGTTGCCCATAAACCACCCAAACCTCTCGGCAGAATCGTCACGTCCCCTTTTGGCACAGCTCGCCGAACGCTTTTCTTCTGGTGATTCCCTTGGCGAAGCAGGTTACGCGATCGGTAGCAGGCCCATCAGCAACGAACTGGTGAGTGACGCCCGCGGCAAGGTTTGCTCGGAGAAGATCTGGGAGCGCGGGGCGGCGCCAACTTCGCGCTTGCAGGCGTTCGAGACCGAGCTGCTGGCCGAGGCGCCGAGGCGGCCGGACAGCTCGGCGTCATGGAGCAGGCGCACGATCGAATCGACGGGCGTGCTATGGCGCAGAAGCCGCAGGCGGCTGAACCTCACCGCGTGCGCGTACCCGGGCCCGCATGCGGATCCACCCGAAGCCGAAGGCGAGAGTCAGCACCAGCGGGGCCGTAAGGGTTATTCGCGCATCGGTGTACAGCCCATCGATGCGGCGCAGGCCGCCGGGGACCACGACGTATCTGCCAGGTGGATAGTCTTTCCCAAATATCCGGAATGGCCCTTCACCCTTCAGCGTCACGCGATCGCCGGCGGAGTGTTCCAGGAATTGGTACTCGTTCCATACGCGAATCGCCACAAACACTTCTGTGAGGAAAGAGAGCGTAGTCAGAACAGCCATAACGAGCATGAGCACTTGTTTTGGGCGCATGGCGGACATCGTATCACACCGGCTCATGCCAGCTCGGAGAGGCTCAGACTAGCTTTCTCCCGCTCCCTCAAGCACTTCCCACGCGCCCCGTCGTGCTCAAGCCTGCGCGCCTGTATACTGTAGCCGGCGCCGTCATGTGCCCGCGCGGCCCTATCGCGGCGTCAGCTTGGGCCAGGCCAACTCGAAGCCCTGGGCCACCAACTTGGCCTGGAACTCCTGGAGCAACTTCGCCGTGTTGCGGATGCCCCGCGGCGGCTCCTTGATCTGGAGCGCGTGCGCCGCCAACATCCCGGCCGCTTCGCCGATGTTCCACTCCACCGGATGCAGCCGGTAGCAGCCGTTGGTGATGTGCGTGACCCCGAGGTTCTTGGCCGCCGCGAGCAGGTTCTCCACCCGCCGGGGAATCAGCGCCCCCAGCGGAATCTGAAACGGCAGCGAGCTGACGTCGATGTAATTGTCCCCGCCCGAGGAGGGATGCAGGTCGATGCGGTAGCTCCCCACGCCGACCGAATCGGGAAACGGCTCGGCAGTAAGCTCCTCGCGCGGCCTGCCGGTGAGCTTCATCCGCGCGTCGGTGCCCACGTGCTGCTCGACGACGGTGAACTCCGCGCTGATGCGCCGCGATTCGCGGATGTAGGGATACTTGGCCAGCCCGTCCCGGGTCCCGACCAAGTCCCCGCGCAGGCGCAGGCCGCGCCAGCCCTGCCCGCCGTCTGGGCGCGGCGCCTCGGTCTGCATCCAGTACAGCAGCGACAGGCTGAGCTGCTGGGCGCGCTTCAAGTGCCGCGCCGCCTCCTCCGCGCTGACTTCGTGCAGGTTCCCCAGCCAGTAGTCGTTCTGCGGCCAGTTGACCAGGCTGATGTCGCTCGGATAGGTGCCGGGCGTGAAGTTACGCCGATTGGCGATGCGGCGATACAACCACAGGTTCAGTCCCTTCTGCCCCGCCTCGAGTGTGGGGTCGAAGAACGCCACCCGCGGGGTGAGCCGGATGGGATCCGACATCGACCAGCTCAGCAACTTCCCCGGCCACGGCGGCCGCAACGCGGGCACGTAGTCGCGCCAAAAGGCGTAGTCCTGGGGCCGCTCGACGGTGTGATCCTCCCCCGGCAGATAGTCGATGGCGAAACAGACCGTGAAGGCCTGAATGTTGGCCGGCTGCGCCTGTTCGGGGGCGTGCGGCTCGCCGGTCTCGCGCCGGGACTCGAAGCCCGTGACGCATTCAGTGCGGGTGAGCGGCAGCAGGTCGCCCTGCTCGGTGGCGTCCAGGAAGTAGGGGGCCTCGAGGGTGCGCTCGCGCCCGCTCTCCAGATCGCGCAGTCGCACCGCGCGCACGCGGTCGCCGGTCACGTCCGCGCCCACCGGCTCGTGGCGCAGCAGCACCGTGAGCCGCCCGCCGCTCGCGTAAGGCGCCAGCATCTCTTCGAGCACGGCCAGCGAGACGCGCGGCTCGTGCGTCAGCCGCGACACGCTCCCGTCGCCGGGGTTCAGGTTCCACCGGGCCCGCGCCTCTTCGGTCAGCGGGTAGTTCCGCCGGTAGTACTTGCGGACCGCTGTGCGGTAGGCGCGGTACAGGCGCGTCGAGCCGAAGGATTCGATCCAGGAGTGCTCATCCGGCGGCACGGCCTGCGCGGTGAGCTGGCCGCCCACCCAGTCGGTCTCCTCCGTCAGGACGACCCGCAGCCCGTTGCGCAGGGCGGCGAGCGCCGCCGCGCACCCGCCGGTTCCGCCGCCAATCACCGCCACGTCGCAGCGCAGTTCCCGGGCCGCCGCCAGCCGTGCCGGGAGCAGCAGGAGCGTCCCGGCTTGCTTGAGTAGATCCCTCCGCCTGTATTTCATACCTCAGGATGATAGCACCACCGCCGCGGCCCCCAGGATCCCCGCGTTCGCGCCAAGCTGCGCCGGCACGATGGGCGTCGAGGACGCAAACGGGTTGATGCTGCGCGCCGGCGCCATCCGCCGGAGCCGCGCAAACAGCGGCTCGCCGATCTGCGAGACGCCGCCGCCGATCACCACGATCTCCGGGTCCAGCAGGCTGATCATCCCGCCCAGCCACGCCGCCAGCATGTGCGCCGTCTCCTCGAGGATCTGGACGGCTCGCGGATCGCCGGCCTCCACTGCCGCCGCGATGGCCTCCGGCGCCATGCCGCGCCGGGCCATGGCCGTCCCCGAGGCCAGCGCCTCGATGCAGCCGGCCAAACCGCAGTTGCACCGCGTCGGGCTCAAGTAGTCGATGGTGACGTGGCCGCCTTCGCCGGCCTGGCCGTTCTTGCCGTGGTAGATCCTGCCGTCCAGGATGATCCCGGTGCCGATGCCCGTGCTGAGCGTCACATAGAAGACGCTGGCGCAGCCGCGTGCCGCGCCGAAGCGTGTCTCCGCCAGTCCCGCAGCGTTGGCGTCATTCTCCACGCGGCACGGCCGAGAGAATTCTCGGGCGACCAACTCGGCCAGGGGGACATCCCGCCAGCCGGGCAGGTTCGGGGGATTCAGCACCACCCCGGTCTTGGGATTCAGCGGGCCGGGAGCGCAGATCCCGATGGCGCTCACCTCCCCGCGCAGGCACGCCCGGATGGCAGCGTAGAGCTGCCCGAGCGACACCGCGTAGCCTTCACCGGCCCGCGTAGGTACAACTGCCGAGGCGAGGATCTCGGCGCGTTCGTTCACCAGCCCCGCGGCAATCTTAGTCCCGCCGACATCGATACCTAGTACCGGCATGCAGGTACGATAGCACCGCCGGGCCTGACGTTGCGCCGTGCTACGCTGTATGGCTGGATAAGGCCATGAGACTCCGCGGCGCGCTACTGGCATATGCCGGGCTGGCCCTGCTGGCGGGCCTCACGCTGGACGGCGTGTGGCGCGGCGCGGTGTGGATCTTACTGGCGGGCCTGGCGGTGAAGTCCTGGATCGCCGAGGTCAAACGCCGCCAGGAGTAGGTTCGGGCGGCGTTCTACTGCGTGGCGCGCGCCGGCGTCTCCGCGCCGGGCTCCGCGAACACCTGCGCCGAGTAAACGTAGATCAGCACACGCGGGTCTCGATACGCCTTCGCCTCCAGGCCCGCCTTCCGCGCCAGGTTCCCCAGGAACTGCTCCCGGTCCCACCCCGCCTCCTGCGCCACCTGGGGCAGGAGGATGCCGGATTTCCCTTCCGCCAGAATCATTCCCCCATGGCCCAGCCG
>CAZIRH010000116.1:0-11594 GCA_964541065.1 uncultured Solibacteraceae bacterium | reverse complement strand
GGCGCTGTGAGCGAGTTCCGCGAGCCGCTGCCGCCGCTCGATTCCTACGCCGCCGTGCAGAGCTTCATCCGCGAGCAGGCCCGCAAGACGCCCAAGGGCGAATGGATCGTGGTGCCGCGCACCTTCCCCACGCGGCTGGCCGAACTCCGCATGCCCACGCGCGAGGTGCTGGACGTAGCCATCGCGCACCCCGTGATGTTCGACGCCAGCTACGTGCTCGTGGTCAACTCGCTGGCCCTGAAGATCAGCGGCATCACGCGCAACACCCCCGACCCGCTCAACGGCGCCATCGTCAAAGACGACCGGGGCGAGCCCAACGGCGTCCTCCGCAACTGCCCGCAGCTCTTGAAGGGGCTGCGCGGCGCCGCCCAGTTCAGCGAGGCGGATCAACTGGCCGCCCTCGAGCAGATGCTCCAGCGCTACCTCGCCGCCGGCCTTACCTCGATCGGCGAAGGCGGCGCCGACGACCAGGAGATCGCGCTCTACCAGAAGCTGAAGGCCACGGGCCGTTTGCCCGTCCGCGTGGTCATGACCTGGTGGGTGAATGCGGCCCGGCCCACCGAGGAACTGGTCCGGGAGATCCGCGCCAAACCCTACCGGCCCAACGCCGGCGACGAGTGGCTGAAGTTCGGCGCGTTCAAGGTCAACGTGGATGGCGGCATGACCATCGGCACCGCCTACCAGCGCCAGCCCTACCCCATCGTGGGCCGGCCCCTGTACGGTCACATCGGTCCCGGCTACCAGGGCCAGCGCTTCGAGACGCCGGAAGTGCTGCTGGCCATCTTCCGCGCGGCGCGCGAGATGGGCTGGCCCGTCTCCGCCCACTGCCAGGGCGGCGGCGCCATCGATGGCTTCCTGGACGCCGTCGAGGCGCTCGACCGCGAGCGGCCCATCGCCCCCTCGCGCTCGCACCTCATCCACGCCAGCTTTCAGAGCCCCCAGGCCATCGCCCGCATGAAGCGGCTCGGAATCCTGGCCGACGTGCAGGCCGCCTGGCTCCACCTGGACGCCCCCGCGCTCGAGAAGGTCTTCGGCTACGACGGCCTGCGTTACTTCTTCCCGCTGCGCTCCTACCTGGATGCGGGCGTCATCGTGGCTGGCGGCAGCGACCACATGATCCGGCACGACAAGAACCAGGCCGTGAACCCCTACAACCCGTTCCACGGCCTGTGGGCCTCGGTCACCCGCCTCACCAACCGCGGCACGGTGCTCCACCCCGAGGAGCGGATCACCCGCGAAGAGGCGCTCAAGACCTATACCAGTTGGGCCGCCTACCGGCAGTTTTCCGAGAAGTTCAAGGGCTCGCTCGAGCCCGGCAAGCTGGCCGACCTGGTGGTGCTCGACCGCGACTACCTCACCTGCCCCGAGGCCGAGATCAAAGCCATCGAGCCGGTGATGACGATTATCGGCGGCCAGATCTCCTGGCGGCGGTAGGTCTTTGGAGACCATGGCGCCAGAGCCGACAGCGCCGTTAGACTTGTTGCCCCTAACCCGGTTACACTGGTTCCGATGACGGTCCACCTCTCACCTCACGGCCAGCAACTGCTGCAAGCGGCGCTCGCCCGCGGCATGGGCCGCTCGGCTGAGGAAGTCGTCGAACGGGCTCTCGAAGCGGCGACCGGTGGGGCGGCTACGCTTTCCGATGAAGAGCGGGAACGGCGCCGCCAGGCGGTTGCAGGCATGCTAGCTTTCCGGGAAAAACACCATCTCACCCTGGGTCCCGGCCTCCGCATCCAAGACCTGATCCATGAGGGCCACAGGTATTGACCGGTTCATTCGTCCTCGACGCTTCGATGACCTTGAGCTGGGCGTTTGAGGACGAGTCCACGCCGTTCACTGTCGGCGTCCTCAAATCCTTGGAGACGGTTCATGCGATTGTGCCCGCGCTTTGGCCCTTTGAAGTGGCAAACGTATTGAGCGCCGCCGAACGTCGGGGCCGCATCAACGCGGCGGCGCAGGCCGAATTCCTGGAACGGCTGCGGCTGCTGCCGATCGAGATCGAGCGCCGTCCCGCCGCTTGGCTCGCTCAGCAGATTCTGCCGCTGACGCGGACTTACCGGCTTAGCGCCTACGACGCCGCCTACCTCGAATTGGCAATCCGCGACGGGCTACCGCTCGCCACGCTCGATGACGAGCTCCGCCGAGCCGCCTCCGCCGCCGGCGTAGCGCTGGTGGATGCAGCGTGAACGCTACGCGGGGCTCGATTGAAGACGGAGCCGGTGCCTGCACTTTGCAGCAAAATGCCTTCTGTGTCACAATGAAGGTGGAGGTGCCATGCCGCTGATTCAGGTCAGAGACGTCCCCGATCACATCTACCGTCTGCTGGCGGGGCAGGCCGAACGGGAGCGTCGCAGCCTCGCCCAGCAGGTCGTCACCGTGCTGGCTCGTGGCCTCCAGGTCGATGTGGACGCCAAGGCCCGCCGGCGTGCGCTGCTCGAGACCATTCGTTCCAGCCCTCCGGTTCAGACGGGTAAGCTCAGCGATCCCGCCAGGCTGATTCGGGAGGATCGCCGCCGGTGAGAGTGGTCCTCGACGCCAGCGCCGCCATCGAAGTCGCCCTGGGCCGGAAGCAGGCTGCTCGGCTGGCGGGAATTCTGGAGGAGGCGGACGTGGTCCTGGCGCCCGAATTGTTCGTTCCAGAGGTCGTGAACACGATTTGGAAGTACCACCAGTTCGAACACCTCAGCCTCAGCGTGTGTGATCGTGCTCTCGAAGCTGCTCTCGGCCTGGTGGACGCTCTCGTCTCCTCGAAAGAGCTCTATGGCGAGGCGTTCCTCCTGGCCAGGACGGCCCGCCGGTCGGCATACGACATGTTCTACCTGGCCCTGGCACGCCGCGAGGACGCAGTCTTCCTCACCACCGACGCGGCCTTGCGGAAGGAAGCGCAGCGCCAAGGTGTCCGAGTACCCTGAGAGACACCGCCACTGACGCGGACTGAATCGATCAACTGCCAGTTGGCGGCTGTCGCCTGGCGGCAGGCCGTACTACAATAACTGGACATGAAGACAGTAGCCTGTCTGCTGCTCGTGACTGCCGCGCTCTGGGCCCAGCCAAAGCGCCCGGTCGAAGTGTTCGAAACACAGCTCGGTTCGCTGAAGATCACCCCCATCCGCCACGCCAGCCTCGTGGTCGAAGCTGACGGCAAAGTCATCTACGTGGACCCCGCGCAGGGGAGCTTCGAGGGCCTGCCCCAGGCGGATCTCATCCTCATCACCCACGACCACGGCGACCACCTGAGCGAGATGATCATCGCGGGCCTGAAGAAGCCCGGCACCGAGATCCTGGGGCCAGGAGTGGTGGTCAAGGCCCTGCCGGGAACAAGTCTGATCAACGCCGGCGAGAGCCGCGACTTCGGCCTGGTGACCATCGCCGCCGTCCCGGCCTACAACATCAAACACCTGCGCCCGGATGGCGATCCCTACCACCCCAAGGGCGAGGGCGTCGGCTACGTGCTCACGTACGGCCGCAGGCGCTTCTACTTCGCCGGGGACACCGAAGGCACGCCCGAGATGGCCGCGCTCCGGAACATCGAGGCGGCTTTTCTCCCTATGAACCTGCCCTACACCATGACCCCCGAAGAGGCCGCCCAAGCCGTGCGCGCCTTCAAGCCCAAGGTCGTCTACCCGTACCACTACCGGGGCGCCGATCTGAAGGCGTTCGAGAAAGCCCTGGCCGGCACGGGTATCGAGGTCCGCCTCCGCGACTGGTACTACTGAGGTGCGGACTGCACCAGCGGGCCGCCATGCGGCGGAGCAGCACTACCCTCGATCGGCCCAACGAACTCTCGCAGCCGCACGCCGCCGCGCAGACCGGCGGGGAATTTCAGCTCGAGGATGCCGTCACGGCCGGCGCGCTCCTCGCGCATCTCCTCGTCGTCCACTTCGACGTCGTAGCGCCCGAAAGGCTTCAGTCCAACCACGAAGACCGTTGCCACTTCGCCCGCCGGCGCGAAGCGCGCAGCGTTGGCGCCGGGCAGCACCACGGTGTCCCCGATCTGTATGGGCTTGCTCCCCGGTTTCAGCGGGATGGCCCTGGGTCCGCCCTGCTCGAAGGTTTCCAGACGCCCGTCCCAGTAACCTGCCCAGGCGGCATCCTCGTCCCAGCTCGCGCGCAGAAAGAGCCGCCCGAACAACTCGTCGTGGAGCACCGGCGGGAGGTTGTAGACGCTGAGGCCGGGGTGATACGGGTTGGCCCACAGGAACTCGTAGGTGATGCCGAAGGCGCTGCGCAGCAGGAAGCGGTCGTGCATGAGCCAGCCTTGCAGGTACTGGTTCTCCAGGGCGTTCGGATCGTAGGCCAGCATGGCCAGCTCGGCCGCGCGCGCCAGCGCCGCCCGCCGCAGATCCACCTGGGCGCCGCCGCCGGCGGGGATGCGGTACTCGTTCTCCGGGGCCGGATAGGCCGCCGGGTAGTAGCTGAGCAGCAGGTAGGCGGGCAGTTGCTTGAAGCAGGCGCGCACGTCCTCGGAGAGATCCAGTTGGAGGTTGTCCTGAAGGGCATGCATCAGTTCGAGCAACGGGTAGAATTCATCGCGGGAGATCACGCTGCGGCCGCCTCTCAGCGCCGGCGCCACCTCACCCCTCCACCACTGCTGGGACACCCGCTCCAGCGTGGTCTCGGGAAGCCTGGGCACGTGCTCGGCCAAGGCCACCGCCGCCAGCACCCGCGCGCGCACCGCCGCCACGTCTTTCGCCGCGGCAGTCTGCTCGAGGCCGCGCTGGAGCCTGGCCCTCAGCGCACGCGCTTGCTCCGCGTCCAGCACCGGCTGGCACCAGTCGAAGACCAGCGCCAACTGCCGCAGGTCACTAGCGGGTCCGAGCGCCCATTTTACGGCCTCCTGGCCTGCGCTGCGGTCCCCGGTCACCTGGTAGTAGAGGGCCGAGGCGAACCCGGGCTCCGGCATGCGCGCCTTGCCCCTCATCAGAGTCATGAACTGCTCCCAGCGCAGCGACTGGCGCTCCTGCTCGCGCTTGAGCAGGCGCAGGCGCTGCGGGCGCAGGAACAGGCGCGGGTGCTCGGTGTAGATCTTGAAATCCTGGGCCACGGCGATGCCCGCCAGCAGCACCGCCCCCACCGCCTTCGCCAGCGCCATCTGGACCGATTGTGTCACACCGACACACCCACTGCCGCGGCGCCGTACGGGCAGCGCTGGGCGGGGCGCTTTGGCGCGGGGTCACTTCTTGAGCCAGACCACGGTCAGGTTCGTAGACGCTCCTTCTTCGACGATGAATACGAGCATAGCGCCGTTCTCATTCTGTGCCGGAGCCAAATGTGGAGGCGTGCCGGATTCCGTCGCCCGACGCGGAAAAACGGCGTATCGGCCATAAGGAAGCCCTTCAAAGAAGAATGCTCCATCGAGGCCTGTCCTGGCTTCTCGCTCGAGGGTGGCGGCTTCGACGCTGAAGGTGCGCTCGCACGAGGGCTCCTTCTCGACGAGGTTGGCCGCCCTCACCGCTGCACAGTACGGCACGAGCCTCAGGCTCTCCCCGGCGGCCGGCTTTCTGGTCTGGGGGTCCATGAGAACGCCTCGAACGTCGCGGCTTCCGGCGCGAACCTCCTCTGCTAACACCCGCTCAATGGTCGCACCACGGAACGACCCCCCCGGCCCGAGCTTTATGACGACCGGGAGTTCCGCGAAGAACGGGAGAGTTGACGCTGCGCGAGCCGGCTGACTCTCACGGCGGGCGTCACTCGCCGCCGTGCCGAGCTCCTGGCCCCGCTCCAACCGCTCCTGAGCGGCGGCGCGCACGTCCGGGTCGCTGTCGGAAGAGGCAAAGTGGGTCAGGGCCGCTTCATCTGCGAGCTTCTCCACTGCCAGGAGGCGCACGACCGGGCTCCCGCCGGCCCTGGCGATGAGACTAAGCTCACTTTGATCGGAAGGCTCTCCGAAACTCATGAGCATGTGGGCGCCTGATGCGGTGCCGGACGAGGTTGTGCGTACAAACCAGGCGTCAGGCGTTTTGTAGCTTGCGGCAGCCAGGGAAACCAGTGATTCGCCGAAGGTCCGCGGCACTCGCAGAATAGGTTCCTGGCCTTGGAGCTTTTGGGCCACAGCCACGGCTACCATGGCCGTCAACGGTTCACGCGGGGACTCGGTCGCGGCGAACCCGAGCAGGGCATCCCTGTCACCGAGCCCGATGACGGCTGCCAGGCGCACGAGCGGGCTCCCGTCGGTCTTGCTGACACCGCCAAGGAGCACCCGGTCGGTAATATTTACCACCGCCGCCGCGCGCACGAGGGTGCTTGTCTCGGTCCTGGTGATCGCCGCCAGGAAAGGTTGGTAGTGGAGCTTCCTGACCGCCACGAAGCGCACTATCTCGCTGCTATTAGCCGAGGCGACCGCCGCCACGATCGCTTGGTCGGTAAGCCTGTTGACCGCCGCCCGACGGACCCGCCAGTCGGCGTCAGTCATGGCAATCGCACCGAGCACGACCTGGTCCGTGAGCGTCCCGAGGGCTGCTTTGCGCACCGCTAGGGGGCCAGACGTCTTGACGGTCTCGGCGATGCTTGCGAGGGCTCCAAGATACATAAGCTTCACAAACGCCGCGCGACGGACGCCCGGGTCACCGTCGGCCTTAGCGACCACGGCCAGCACAGCCTGGTCGGTGAGCTTCACAACCGCCGCCTCGCGCGCGAACTCGCTGGCGTCGTTCTTGGCGACCGCCGCCAGGACAGCCTGGTCGGTAAGCTTCACAACCGCCGACTGGCGCACCTCCTCGCTGGTGTCAGCCTTGGCCACCGCTGCCAAGACAGCCTGGTCGGCAAGCTTCTCGACGGCCGCCAGGCGCACGGGATAGTCCGTATCCGTCTTGGCAATGCTGGCGAGCAGAACCTGGTCAGTGAGCCTCCAGACCGCGCCGGCGCGCACAAAGGCGCTCCTGTCGGCTGTGGCAATTGCAGCCAGGAGAGCCTGACCGGTAAGCTTCACAACCGCCGCTCGGCGCACGCGTGGACTGCTGTCCGTCTTGGCGAGACTGGCTAGCAGAGCTTGGTCAGCAAGTTGCGTGACCGCAGAGACCCGGATGGTCTCGTCACGGTGGGTGCCGGCAATCCGTGCGAGTTGAGCGCAGGCCTTCTGCCTCCCGGCCCGGCACTCTTGTCCAAGCTTCTGGATGTTGGCGGGCAGCGCTGGTGTGGCCCACGAGAGCACCAATGCCACGACAGCAGCGAACCGGCCTCGCTTGCGTGCAAAGGGCATAGGCAGCCTCCTCCCTCCGGCCGGCCTTTCGTGACCCGAGGAAGCTGAGGGATGGGGCCGAGCTTGGACCCAACTCAGCACTTCCTCTCTCGCTCCCCGACACAGCCCAGTATACACGCAGCACTCTCCCTTGGGGCCGTCCTTCTCATGCTTCCAATCCCAAGCCCACCGGCGGCCCACGAAGCGGCCAACACTGCTGATGGGACCGTCACGGCGGTTCCGTGCCGCTGGCACCGCCGGCCCCGTAGACCCTTGGCCGCCAGCGCCATCTGGACCGATTGTGTCACACTGACACACCCCCCGCAGCCGCGCGCCACGCACCAGGGGCGCAGCCGGCCGGCCCGGGCCTTTCCGCTCAATGAGTTGCCAGGTTGACCGCCTGGTGTACGGCGTGCTATGACTATGACCGAATTGACCCAAGTTGCTGTTTGAACCTGCCCTCTGCTGCAACAGGCAAGAGGACGCAAGTGGGCGTGATTTTAGACAACGTGCTTGCGGGAGCCGATGTTTGCTAGTTAGGCCCCTTGCCTGCCGATTGCAGGTTGCAACAGAGGGCTTTTTTCCGGACTCATAAGGCTTTTCTCGCCCGGGGTCCAGGTTTCGGTCGTGGTCTGGCATTCGTGGAGAGGAAGATTGGACGCGGGCCTCACCAGGAATGACACGCGAAGCGGGTGCTTGCTGCTCCAGACCCTCCGGCGCCGGATCTCAGCCCACTCCTAGGGCGGACCGCACCAGGGCCAAACGCTCTGGTGCGGTTTTTCATTTCAGACCCAGGTGGACGGTCAGGCGCCGGAGCGCGTCTCGCCCCTGCGCCTGCACCTCCGACAGCAGCCACGCCGCCAGCCGCAACCGGTGCTCCGCGAACTCGCAGTATGGCCGGTAGGGCACATGGATGTCGCGGTTGTAGCGGATATTGAAGGCGTGGCATCCGCCGCCGCAATAGTGGCGCAGCCAGCAGTCCTGGCAGCCCCGGCGTGAATCGGCGTGCATGCTCTGGAAGACGCGCCGCCTGCGCGCGTCGAAGCCGCGCTGGAGATCCCCAATGCAGTTCTCCTCCTCGACCACCGCCTCGAAGCAGGGGAAGATCTTCCCCTCCGGCGTGATGGCCACGTAGCCGCTGCCCGCGCCGCACTGCGTGTGCAGCGGTTCCAGCCGTAGCAGCTTCCGCAGCGGATAGTCGAAGTGGAAGAAGCTCAGCGGGCGGCCCTGGTCGAACCGCTCCAGGTACAGGTCCGCCAGCTTGTCGTATTCCAGCTTCACCCGCAGGATGTCGGCGGCGCTGGAGATCGACAGAGGATCCGCAGGCTTGATTTGGGAGGGCTCCACCGAGATGCTCTTGAAGCCCTGATCGTTGAGGAACAGCACCTGTTCGGAGAAGTTGGGCGTGAGCCGGGTGAAGGTGCCGCGCACGGTGAAGCCGTCGCCGTACAGTCGCCGGTACCGCAGGATGTTGCGGAGCGCCCGGGCGTGGGTACCGCGGCCCGCGGGGTCTTTCCTCAGCTTGTCGTGGATGCGCCGGGGGCCGTCCAGCGAGAAGATAAGCGAGAACTTCTCCCGCGCCAGGAACTCCATGATCTCGGGCCCGAGCAGCGTGGCATTCGAAGTCATCGAGAAGCTCAGCCGCTTGCCCAGCGCCTGGGCCCGCTGGCGCGCGTAGAGGACGGCTTCCCGGATGCGCCCGAAGTTCAGCAGCGGCTCGCCGCCGAAGAACCCTATGTCCAGGCGCCGGCCGCGTGCCGCGTGCCGGAGGGCGAAGTCAATGGCCGCCCGCAGGACCTCCGAGCTCATCAGGCCCCGCTTGCGGCCGAACGAGCCGGCGTCCGCGTAGCAGTAGGCGCACCGCAGGTTGCAGTGATGCGCCACGTGCAGGCACACGCCGAGCAGCCGGTTCTCAATCCGGTGCCGGTAGGGCCGCGGCGCAACGCCGAACTGGCCGGTGTCCAGCAGTTGCTGGCACTGCCGGAGACAGCCGCGCAGCTCCGCCCTGGGGTAGATCCCGGCATAGCGCTCTTCCAAGCCCTGGCGCGCCCCGACGAGCATCTCCGGCAGGAGGGAGAGCGCCATGGGGTCCACTTGAGCGCACGCCGTGGTGTGCACATCGAAGGCGAAGCACTTGCCTCGAACGCCGAAGTAATGGACTCCCCTGGGCTCCATGCGCCCCTTCCTCCCGGCCAGCGACACCACTACCCCGATGGCCTTGCGCGGATGTGTCCCCGCCTACTTCTTAGGGGGCTTCTTGCGCGCCGGGGGCCGCGGCGCTTTCGAGACGGTCTTGCATTGCACCGCGCATTCGCCCATGGCCGCCATCTCGCAGGCCCCCTTGCACCCGCCCTTGCACTGGGTCAGGCAGGTGCCGCACTTGACCTCCATCTGGCAGGCGGTGGTGCAGGCCCACTTGCAGTCTTCTTGGCACCCTGCCTTGCTTATGGCCTCGCAATCCTCTTTGCACGGCGGAGGAGCATCGCCGCCACCCTTGCAGAAGTGCTTGCACACGCCGCTGCAACTGCGGCTCGAACCCGCGCCTCGAACGGTCCGCTTCGAGAACAGCGCGCTCACATGGCTCTTGGCGTGCGCCGGTTTCGCCTTGGTGCTTCCCGTGGGTCGTGCTGGTTTCTTGGCCATAGGGACATTGTACACGCCACGGGCCGGGCGGCGGCGCTCACCAGCAGAGGGTGCCGGTGCGCGGTTCCTCGTCCGGGTTGGGCAGGTAGAGCGTCTTGCAGCGCTCGCAGCGGTAGATCTCGACCTCCGGGCCGAGCTTCTCTTTGACCTCCGGCCCGAAGAAGTACCAGCGCTTGAGATGCCCGGCGCAGAGCTTGCCCTTGGAGTCCTTCTCATTGCAGGCGCGCATGCGGGGGATGCGCTGCTTGACCTTGGTGCCGTCGCTCAGCGTGGTGACCAGCAGGGCCACCGGTGCGGTCGTTTCAGCCTCAGCCATAGCGGGCAACCACCAGTATAGCGGGGACGAAAGGGGGCGCCAAGGCCGCCCCGCAACCGTGCTACTCTGAAATATCCGCTGGGTGCCGACATGCCGGCTCGGGTGAGCGAAGCGATCGTGCTGCGCGCTTACCCCTTCCAGGAAGCGGACCTGGTGGTGAGTTTCTTCGCCAGGGATCTGGGGAAACTGCGGGGAGTCGCCCGGGGCGCCCGGCGGCCCAAAAGCCGGTTCGGTGCGGGCCTGGAAAGGCTCTCGCACGTGCGGATGTTTTACTTCCAGCGTGAAGCCAGGGAGCTGGTGAACCTGGATTCCTGCGAGTTGATCGCCTCGCAGCTTGAGTTGGTTTCCGACTACGCCGCGGGCGTGGCGCTGGACTACATGGCGGAGGTTTCCGACCAGCTTCTGCCGCCGGCGGAGCCGAACGAGCGGTTCTTCCGGCTGCTCGTGGCGGTGCTCGAGTTTCTGCGGGCGCGGCCGGAGCGGGGTGTCTGGCAGGCAGTGAGCTATTTCAGTTTTTGGGCGGTGAAGCTCTCGGGCTTCTTGCCAGAGCTCAGGGTTTCGCCCACGTCCAGGGCCATAGCCGAACAGATGCTGCATCACGGGATCGACGAGCTTCCCGAGAGCCAGTGGCGAAAGGAGACGGCCGCCGACCTGCGCCGTTTTCTCATCCGCATGATCGAGGAGCAGATCGAGCGGCGGCTGGTGACGGCGCCCATCCTGGAAGCGGTCTGAACGATGAGCTCCTTTCACGAGATTCTCTCGCGGCTGAAGAACTACTGGGCCCAGCGCGGCTGCGTCATCCAGGAACCCTACGACGTCGAGGTCGGCGCCGGCACCATGTGCCCGGAGACGTTTCTCCGGGTGCTCGGCCCAAAGCCCTACCGGGTGGCCTACGTGCAGCCCAGCCGCCGCCCCGCCGACGGCCGCTACGGCGAGAACCCCAACCGGCTGTACAAGCACTGGCAGCTCCAGGTCATCCTGAAGCCCTCGCCCGTGGACGTGGTCGAGCAGTACCTGGACAGCTTGAAGGCCATCGGCATAGACCTCGGGCAGCACGACCTCAAGTTCGAGGAGGACAACTGGGAGTCGCCCACCCTGGGCGCCTGGGGCATCGGCTGGCAGGTGATGCTGGACGGCCTGGAGATCACCCAGTTCACCTACTTCCAGCAGTGCGGCGGCGTCGATCTGGACTTGGTGCCTGCGGAGTTGACCTATGGGCTGGAGCGGCTGACCGCCTTCCTCCAGGGCCGGGACAGCGTCTACGACATCGAGTGGGTCCCCGGGGTCAGCTACGGCGACGTGCGGCTGGCCGACGAGCTTCAGTTCTCCGTCTACAACTTCGAGCTGGCGGACGTTCCCACGCTGTGGAAGCTCTTCAAGCTGCACGAAGGCGAGTGCCGCCGGTGGCTGGAGGCCTTCCCGGAGGCATGTCTTCGGCAGCACCCCCTTCTCGCGGCT
>CAZIRH010000115.1:10325-11695 GCA_964541065.1 uncultured Solibacteraceae bacterium | reverse complement strand
ATCGTCAGTTACTGCCGGCGTGAGCAGAGGGGGGCGGCCACCCGATGGTAGAGGTGCAGGTAGATGAGGAATCCGGCCGCCAAGGTGCGCAAGGCGTACCAGCCTCGGGAGAACAGGCGCCGCTCTCGAAACGCGGAGCGGAGCTGGACGAAGGCGCAGTAGGCGATCGAGCGCGGTGAAAGCCGATCGGCCATGCGGTAGCGGACCAAGGGGTCGGGCAGGTTGTGGTAGCGGAAACGCCGGTATCCACGCAACCACAGGTCGGCGTCCTGGGCGCGCCGCAAGCGCTCATCATAGCCGCCCAGGGCTTCCAGGAAACGCTTTCGCATCATGACCGAGGGGTGCACAAATGGGTTGATCCGGTACATCTGAGCGACGATCTCGTCATGCCGCTCGGGTCGGCGCCCATACTCCAGGAATCGCCCCGTGGCGTCCACCATCTCCATGGCCGTGCCGAGCACATCGACCTCCGGGTGGCGCTCCAGAAAAGCAACCTGCTTGGCCAGCCGCTCTGGGAAGCTGATGTCGTCCGCATCCAGGCGAGCGATCACCTCCCCGCGCGCCTGCCGCCAGCCTGCATTAAGAGATGCGGCTAGCCCTCTGTTCGAGCGATTCCGGAGCAACGAGATCCTGCGGTCGGCTGAGGCGGCTTGCTGGAGGATCTCCCAGGTACCGTCGGTTGAACCATCATCGACAATGAGGCAGTCCCAGTCGGTGAAGGTCTGCGCGCGGATGCTTTCGATCGCGGCGGAAACGCTGCCGCGGGCATTGTAGACCGCCATCAGCACGGTGACGTGCATTGCGCTGTCTCCGGGTCGGTTCGGAGCGCCTCATCCCGGAGCAGGACTCCCAGCAGGTCACAGATCCGCAAGTATCGATGCAGCCATCGATGTTCGCGCCAGCAACGTTGGCGTCCCCGGCCGGCTATCTGCTCGGCTTCCTCCGGACGGGCCAGGTAGTACCGAAGAAGCTCCAGAAGCTCGTCCAAACTGTGATAACAGACGATCTCCTGTCCGATCGTGAAGTGCTGCGCGAGGTCGGCGTTGAACGTTGTGAGATAGGGTCCGCCCCCGGCGGCTGGAATCTGGAAGTCGCGCGCTTTGACGTTGGTGAGGCAGTCCGAACTGAGGATGTACCCGATGCCGAGGTTGATGCGGCTCGCTCGAAAGACGTCGGAGGGATCCGCCGCATAGGTCTTCTCCGGCCAGCCGCGTCCGAATACGTGCACATCGATACCGTGCTTGCGGAGGTCTCTCACGACCGCCGGCCGCACGCCGTAGGCGGCGCCGACGAAAGAGACAGGAAAGGTCTTGGTAGCCGGCCGGACCGGCAGGGAATCGAGATCGAAGCCCTCCGGCAGGTAGATCGGC